>CAYXQV010000027.1:0-17350 GCA_964467505.1 uncultured Hyphomonadaceae bacterium
ACTCCTATTCCGGCTGGGCAGCTGCTGCACTGGGCTTCACGCTTGGCAATTTCGCACTGATCATCACCGGCGCACTGGTCGGCTCATCGGGGGCGATCTTGTCCTACATCATGTGCAAGGGCATGAATCGCAGCTTCATCTCGGTCATTCTCGGTGGTTTCGGCGGCGAGGATGTTGCCGCGAGCGGCGGCGTTGAAGAGCGTCCGGTCAAGCGCGGATCGTCTGAAGATGCCGCCTTCATCATGAAGAATGCGTCAAAGGTGATCATCGTTCCAGGCTATGGCATGGCGGTCGCCCAGGCCCAGCACGCGCTGAAGGAGATGGCCGAAAAACTCAAGGCCGAGGGTGTGGAAGTCAAATATGCGATCCACCCGGTCGCCGGCCGGATGCCGGGCCATATGAATGTGCTGCTGGCCGAGGCACAGGTACCATATGATGAAGTGTTCGAGCTGGAAGACATCAATTCCGATTTCTCCACTGCCGATGTCGCCTTCGTGATCGGGGCGAATGATGTCACCAATCCGGCAGCCAAGACAGACAAGACCTCACCGATCTACGGCATGCCGATTCTGGATGTCGAGAATGCCCGCACGGTGCTGTTCATCAAGCGCTCGCTCGGCTCGGGTTATGCCGGCATTGGAAATGAGCTGTTCTACAAGGACAACACCATGATGTTGCTGGCCGACGCCAAGAAGATGGTCGAGGACATCGTCAAGTCGATCTGACAATCGCATTGCCATCATCACCCATCGGCCAAAAAAGAACGACCCGGCACACTGAAGTGCCGGGCCGCCTTGTGTTCGGGGCAATCGAACGTCCCGATCAGGGCACGAAGACCGTGTAGGTCACGTCGGCCTCGATCTCGCCGGCCCCCATCGACAGGTCATAACCAGCCGTGCCACCGAGCGTGTAGGTCACATCGAAGCGAACCGACTGGGCCGCGATCGAGCCTGTGCTGGCCGCCGTGCGCTGGTCGCCGGTGAAGACATTGGCCGGCGTGGTCAGGTCGTCCAGCGTCGTCACTGTTCCGGCAACCCCGCCCGTGGCACCGCCCGAGTGCGGGAACTGCGCCGCCGACCCAAAGGCCAGGCCATCATCGCCCGACTGGGTGACCGCCATACCAAAGCCGACATCATCCAGGCCGAAATTGGTTGCAGTGACTTCGCTTGCCTCGGCATCAATCGCGAAAGCCGTGTTCGAGGCAACATAGAAGCTGGACGCCAGTTCGGCATCGCCTGCGTCAATATCGGTCGTGCCATCGAGGCCGAACGCAGTAAAGGCATCGGCCGCGTCAAGCTGACCGGTGGTGCCACTGTCGGTGAATGCACCGCCGCTGGTCGCATCGGTAACCGAGAGCAGCGAGCCGTTCGACAGCGAGTCCGGCGTTGCCGTCAGCGAGCCGGTCACGACCGTGTGCACGTCGTCAGAGATCAGGTCGGCGTCACCTGATGTCGCCGCGGTGCTGCCTGTGCCCGTGTCGATCACGAAATCGGATACGACCGGCGCCGTATTGGAGGCATCTGCGCCCCAGACGATCACCAGGCCAAGCACCTTGAAGTGTGGGTTGTCGACAATCGACGCCTGGGCTGGTGCGCCGGCGGCAACAAGCAGCGCAGCGCCTGCAAGCAGGGCTTTCCTCAGTTTCATATTTTGCTCCATCTACCCCCAGGCTGAGCCTGGTTTTCTTTTTTTTTCGAGCCCAACTGGACACATTCGCGACTGTAGAGGAGACAGTTTTCGAGAGCGTGAAGCCCGCCAAATGTTTCGGCAGTATCGGGAAAGACCGCGTTAAACATGTTTGCCGCGACCGGGATGGGTCGCGAACGCTCACTGGCGCGAGTTCCCCTGCATGAGGGGGGCGGGCTCGTTGCGCACCCCCAAACGCTCGCCAACACGCAAGGCAGCCCTGGTGCGTGAGGGTCAGGCCCAGCCCTGGAGCCTTGCGGCCTCCTGGCGGACCTGCTGCGGCCCGCCGAGCAGCTGGCGGTTGACCCCGATCCGCTTGAACCAGTAATGCAGGCCCATCAGGTCGGTAAAACCCATACCGCCATGCACCTCGGTGGCCTTGCGCGCAACCACGGTCCCGACCTCGGCAAGATGGGACTTGGCAAGACAGCTCAGCACGCCGGCATCGCCCTGTCGCTCGTCAGCGCCATGCGCGGCCAGCCAGACAAGACCGCGCGCAGGCTCGATCTCGGCGGCCATTTCCGCGCACAGATGCTTGACTGCCTGGAAGCTGGCAATCACGCGGTTGAACTGCTTGCGCTCCATGGCGTAGGCGACCGCCTTGTCGAGCATCACCCCGGCTGCTCCAAGCGTATCGGCGGCGACAAGGACGCGGCCCGCCGCAATCATCGTGTCCAAGGCCTGACCGGGGACATTCTCACCGGCAAGCGTCTCATGATCGGCATTGGTGAACTGGACCTGGCTGAACACGCGGGTGCGGTCGATCGTGCGCATCGGAGCCATTTCGACGCCGCCTGCGGAGGCATCCACGATGTGAAGCCGTCCCTCGCCGTCTGCGACCAGCAGGTGACTTGCTGTCGTAGCATCTATCGCGAACAGGGATTTTCCCGAAATCGCGCCAGTCTCTCTGGTGATCCCCGCATCAGCCCGCGCGCCGCCGCGCCCGGTCGCGCAAATTCCAAACCGCACCGCGCCGGACGCCATCGCACCCAGCCACTCCGCCTTCTGGCCATCGCTGGCGCCCGTGCCCAGCGCAATTGCCGCCATGGCATTGCCGGGAAAAGGCGCAGGCGACACTGCTGCGCCCAGGCTTTCCTGGACAAGGGCTGCCTCCAGCAGGCCGAGACCAAGCCCGCCATGGGTTTCGGGAATGAGGATCTGGTGAATGCCAAGTTCGCCGACGCCGCGGGCAATCGCCTCGCGGGTATTTCCATCCCCATCGGCAACCTTGCGGACCTCGTCGAGCGAACAGATCTTCTCCAGCGTGCCGGAAAGCGATTCCTGGAGCATGCGCTGGTCTTCAGACAGTGCGAATTCCATCGAACAGCCTCTCCTTTCAGGCGCTGGCCGGCGTGGCCGGCTTGGGTTCGCGCGGCATTGCCAGTGCGCGCTCGGCGATAATGTTCTTCTGGATCTGCGCGGTGCCACCGCCAATGATCAGGCCGAGATCATACATGTAGCGCGACTGCCAGCTGCCATTGGCGCGCAGGTATTCGCCCTCGCCGTAAAGGGTGCCAAGCTCGCCCATCGCATCAATCGCGAGCCCGGCAAGATCATGGTTCAGGTCGCAGCCCATCAGCTTGACGATCAGGCCGGAAAGCCCCGGACTCTCGCCCTTCAGCCGGGCAGTGGTGTTGCGCAGGCCATTGGCCTGCATCGCGGTCACACGCGCCTGAAGCGCAACCAGACGGTCGCACATCACCGGATTGTCGATGACACGCTGGCCGCCGACACTCTCGGCCTGCATGATATCGACGATTTCCATGAGGCGCCCATAGGCAGCGTTCGGATCGCCTAGCATGCCGCGCTCATGGGTCAGTGTCGCATTGGCGACCTGCCAGCCCTGCCCGCGCGCGCCGACAATCTGATCGACCGGAACCCGGACATCGGTAAAGAACACCTCATTGAAATTTGCGACCTCTGTCATGTCCACCAGCGGGCGCACGTCGATGCCCGGCGTGTCCATGGAAAACAGGAGATAGGAGATGCCCTTGTGCTTTGGCGCATCAGGCTCGGTGCGCACGAGACAGAAGATCATGTCGGCCTGCCTGGCGGTGCTTGTCCAGATCTTCGAGCCATTGATCACGAAGTGGTCGTCTTCCACCACTGCGGACGTCTTCAGGCTGGCAAGGTCGGAGCCGGCGCCGGGTTCGGAATAGCCCTGGCACCAGATCATCTCGCCGCGAAGGGTTGGCGGGATATAGGCCTGTTTCTGCGCCTCGGTTCCAAGTTCCAGCAGGGTTGGCACGAGCATGGAAATGCCCTGCCCGGACAGGCCGGTCGATACGCCGGCATCTGCGAATTCCTGCGCGATGATGCGCGATTTGAGAATGTCCGGCTGCCCGCCATACCCGCCATATTCCTTCGGGATGGTGCGCGCGACATAACCCTGCGCGATCAGTGTTGCCTGCCAGGCGAGCCGCTTTGGGTGCTTGAGGCCAACGTCCTGCGGGCCGGGGGCCTTGCTCCTGTTTGCGGCGAGAAAGGCCCTGACTTCCTCGCGAAAGGTTTCATGCTCGCTGCTGAGCCTGAGATCCATTTCCAGCTCCCTTTTCGCTTCCGTCGCCCTGTCTGACGCAGGCTGTTGAAATCTCAGGAAACGCGAGCGGCGCACCTCGATCAAGTCTGACGCAAGGTCAGCGCCTCACATCGGGGTGTCGCGCAGCGGTGCGAGATCGGGATATTCAGGATCGCGCTTCTCCATCCGGGCCTTGAAGGCTTCCTGCATGTGCGAGGGCGCAAGCATGGATGCGTTCCACACGCCGATATAATCGAGCGTGTCGGCGGTCGAATGATCGCGGCCATAATTGATCAGGACCTTGCAACCGGTCACGGCAATCGGGTTCTTCGAGGCAATCTCGCGCGCAACCCCCATCACCGCGTCCATCATCTCTTCGTGCGTGTCGAAGACATCATTGACCAGTCCGATTTCCTTCGCCCTAGCCGCCGGCAGGCGCTCGCCAGTATAGGAAAGCTGCTTGACCCAGCCTTCGGGAATGTAGCGCTGGAGACGCGGATAGGTGCCGACATCTGCCGTCATGGCGATATTTGTCTCCTGGATGCAGAAGAACGCGTCCTTCGTGCACCAGCGGATATCGCCGGCCGAAATCATGTCGATGGCCCCGCCGATGACGCCGCCATGACAGGCAAACAGAACCGGCACGCGTGCCTCTTCGAGTGCGTTGAAGCTCGACTGTATCTGGCGGATGTCTGAGCGGAATTTCTCGGCCATCACATGGCGGTCATGCGTGCCGCCGGTGACCGAGCCATTGGAGAAATTGGCAAGGTCCATGCCGGCTGAGAAATGCTTGCCGCTCGAAGAAATCACGATCACCCGCGCCATTGCATCCATGTCGATCGCGCGCACAATCTCGGGCAATTCGTTCCAGAAGGCGCGGGTCATCGTGTTCATCGCCTCTGCGCGGCTCATCACGATATGCGCGATCTTGTCCGTTATCTCGACAGTAAAGCATTCATAGGTCTTCCTGAGCATTCATTCCTCCCTTGGATGTTGCCAGAAACTAGCCGACAGCGGCGGTCAGGGCCAGCATGCCGCAGCGACACCCGGTAGCGACAGTCTTTGGGGCCTAGGCGGACCGTGCCAAATGAGGTTTGATCAGCCCAGCAATCGACTCGGGAAGGTCCACCATGCTTGTCACGTTCCGCAAGGCCATCGCCGGGTTTGCCGGCGCCGGCGCGCTGATGCTCACCGGCTGCCAGACGACCGGCACTTCAGGCGATCTGGGCACCGTCCTGGGAGAGGTGCTCGGTTCACAGGGCGGTGCAGCAGGCAGCCTGTCGAGCTATGAGATCGAAGCAGGCCTGCGCGAGGCGCTGACCATCGGCACACAGCGGGTGGCCAGCCAGCTCGGGCGCACCGATGGCTATTTCGCAGATCCGGAAATCCGCATCCCGCTGCCCGGCCGGCTTGGCGACCTGCAGTCGACGCTGTCCAGCGTGGGCCTGTCACAACCGCTTGACGAGTTGCAGGTGAAGCTCAATCGCGGCGCCGAAGCCGCCATTCCGCAAGCGCGCACGCTTGTGATCGACGCGATCAGCACGATCACACTCGATGATGCGCTCGCCATCCTGAATGGCGGCGATACGGCCGCAACCGATTTCCTGCGCACCCGCACCCAGGACCAGCTTCGCACCGCGCTGACGCCGTATATGCGAAACGCACTTGAAACCTCCGGAGCGTTCAAGGCGCTCGACACTGTTGCCAGCAGCAATGGCCTTGGCGCGCTGACATCCAACCTCAATGACGACCTGACGACACGCGCCGTCAATTACGGCCTGGACGGGCTGTTCCTTTATGTCGCGCGCGAGGAAGAACGGATCCGGGAAAACCCCGTCGCGCGCACCACAGATCTCCTGCGCAAGGTATTTGGAGCGCAGGCCTGATGCGCCGCCTTCGTCACCCATTTGAAGACGGGGAAATCGCCGGAGTCGAGTTTGGCGATCCGGTCAAGCCGTATGGCGCGGTCTGGCTGCATGCGACCGGCTTCAATGCCATGACCTACCAGTCCATTCTCGCCCCGCTTGGCTTTCGCGCCAGGGTCGCCGCGCTCGACATGCGGGGCCATGGGCGCACCACGCTCGCGACCAATCCGCGCAAGCTGGTGTCCTGGCGGCAGTATCGCGACGATGTGATTGCCTGGATGGACAAGTATGCACCGGGCGGCGCGGTTCTGGGCGGCCATTCCATGGGCGGGTGCGTCGCCCTCATGGTGGCCGGAAAGCGCCCTGACCTCGTCAGGGGCCTGGTCCTTGTCGATCCGGTTGTCCTCGATCCGCGCTTCTATTTCTGGGCTCATGTCTTCCCGCCGATGAACTGGTTCATGCGCGGCGGCTCGCACATGGCCCGCCAGGCACGCCGGCGACGCAGGAGGTTCGATTCCCTGGCGGCCGCAAAGGCCAGTTATCGCGGACGCGGAGCGTTCAAGAGCTGGCGCGAACCCTTCCTCGACGATTACCTCCACGACGGCATCGATCGTGTGGACGACAATACCGCCGACAGCGAGGACGCGGCCTGGGAGCTGTTATGCGATCCGAAATGGGAAGCAGCCACCTTCGCCGCGCAGCGAAACCGGCCATGGGCGGCCTTGTCCCGCGTGCGCCGCCGGAAGATACCGGTCACCATCCTCCGGGCTGAACATGGCTCTGTGCTGAGCGACCGCGTGACGGACAAACTGACGCGCAAGCTGCCGGCAATGGTGCTGAAACGCAAACGCGGTTCCAGTCATTTCCTGCCCATGGAAGCGCCCTACGAAGTCCGCGATCTCCTGTCGTCATATATCTCGCGTCTGGTCGAGGGCTTTTCAGCGTCCGAAGAGGGGCCGGTCCAGCGTTCGCTGAGTTCAGGTGAGCGCTGGACAGGCAACTGATGGCGAGCTGCGCGGCCACAATCATGCGCGGCGAAGAACGGTCCTGGCAGGTATTCCGTATCCATGGTCCGACGCGCAGACTGGAGCGGGTGAAGGGAATCGAACCCTCGTCTTGAGCTTGGGAAGCTCCTGCTCTGCCATTGAGCTACACCCGCCGAGCTTTGGTATCTTCAGCTTTCGTGACCGGACTGCAAGTGTTTTCAACTGCATGGAGCCACTCGCAGCATTCTATTCCACGATCTCGAAGCCCTCGGGAATCTGCGGGATCGCCGAAGCGGCCATGACCGGCGCTTCCAGACGCTCGCCCGGCGCCTGCTCACGCCTTTCATAGGCTTCTACGAGCGACAAATATGGCGGCACATGCACCCATCCATGTTCGCTGGTGTTCTGGATGATCTCGAAATGCAGGTGAAAGGTGGTCGGCGTGCCGCCAAAATCCTTGGACACATAGCCCAGCACGTCACCAGCCTCGACCGCGTCACCCTCCGAAACCTGCAACGCATCCATGTTCAGGTGCATATAGCGGTAAATGCGCCCATCGGCCCGCAGTTTGACCGTGTACGTCGCGATATCATAGACGACCCCGTCTTCGGCAGCGACGACCTCATGAAGCATGCGGTCATCTTCGGGCGTGCCACGCAACACCTGGCACTCCTGGGGCGTTCCCACACGAATGTCCTGGCCCTGGTGAACGCGCGTGCCCGGACAGAACGGTGTGTTCCGGTTCGATGTGCGCGTTTCACAGAAATTGTCGCGCCATGGATACTCATAATTGCGCGGATCGCACTCGTCGCCGCCACCGATGCCACCACCGAAATTCCAGACCATTGATTGCAGGTAGGCCGGCGCGCTGCGGATCGGGAACCTTATCCCCGGCGCGTGCACTTTCTGGTCGATCTGGCCTGTGCCTGATCCGGCAAGGAGCTGGCCGGGACCGTAATAGGAGAACGCCGGCTCTGGCTCGGCTGGTGGCGTCGATGCAGGCGGCTGATCGGGTTCGACACCGCCCTGCCCGGCTTCGGGCGCGTCAGGCCCGGGCGATTGTGGCTGGTCATCCACCGGCGCGCCTGGCGCAGCATCTGCCGGCGCATCCACGTCATCGCCATCGCCGTCGCCATAAGGGTCATCGACAGGCTCGGAAGGCGGAGGCGGTCCGGGCAGCCCATTCTCGGCGCTCTCGTCGGGCGTTTTTGGCGGTTGACCACCATCGCCGGGATAACGCACCGCATCACACGCGACCAGCATGCTGATCGCAGCGCCTGCAAGCAGCACGCGCCAGCCCATCAGCGCGTCCCCGCGATCACGAGATTACGGGCTATTTCCATCGCGTCTTCCTCGCTTATGCAGCTGTCGCCCAACGCGCCTTCGACGCCCTTGCACTCGAACTCGACAAGGTAATCGGCGCCGTATCGTGAAAGCGAGACCTGAGCGCCCGCTGCCATCTGCGCAAAGTTCATGTCATCATTGCGCGCGACTTCCCCGTCGCCGTGAACACGGTCTGTGCCCGACACGGTGATGTCATAGGCAGCGCCCGGATAATTGGCATAATAACCGTCCCGGAGCGGCCTGAAGGCAGGCGTTCCCGCACCTTGCGGCGTGACAATTCCCGTCGGCAGCAGGACGGGAACGGCGGGTGCGCTACCACCTGATTCAATTCCGAAATTGGCGACCGCGACATCTGCCGGCCGCTCGGCGAGATCGCGCCGCGCGCTGTTCCAGTCAATCTCGGCCTGTTGCGGGCGCACCGATGGACGCGCAGCCGGCTCGAACGGTTCCGGCTGCGGCGCAGGTGCCGTCTCGATTTCCTCAGGCGGGCTGACAGGCGCGCGATCCGCCTCGTTGCCTTGATCGACAGCATCCCCGCACGCCGCCACGAAGGCGAGCCAGGTGACCATTACAAGAACTCTCAGCATTGGATATCAGCGCTCCCTGCTGCCCGGATAGGCCGTGAAATCAGGATCGGCATAGGCGACCTTGTCAGCCGCGCGTATGCTTTCCAGTATCTCGCTGACACGGGTGCGAGACATCACCTCATCCTCTGAAAAACGTCGTGTCAGGATCAGTTCGCCAGAATAGGAGCACCCGGTCAATTCCAGTTCCTCCAGGATCCCGCGCCCTTCCGACCAGGAATCGAAATCCGCGCGCGCGGCTTGCTCATCGCGTCGCCAGGTCTTGACCACCGCATCAACCGCCTCGTCTCCCTTGATCTTGACTATGAAACTCGCCTCGCCCCCAGTGGCAGCCTGCGCCGGCAGGACAGTGTCTGCGCCCTCCAGATGGCTGAGCTGCAGCGGCAACCAGAGTTGCTGGCGGCCCGGTTCGCTCGTCGCCAGCCAGCCGCAGCCGGCAAGCGCCAGTAAAAGCCCGCCAAGGCCGACAAGCCCACCATGATGACGTCCTGCGCCGCGCGCACGCATGCTTGCGCTCCCTTGATCACTGCGCATCGAAGTTCACCCCGCGCAGGTTGAGCAGGCCACCGCCGCACGGGCGCGCGCACAATCCGTCACTGCCCTCGATCGGTTCGGCTCCGGGGTACTGGTCGCACTGGCCGGCACACTGCTCGGCGGTGCGCGGGTCGAGTGCAGCAAGCAGGCGGTCGCGCAACTCGCTGCCCATCAGTTCAGGCTCGCGCGCCTTGATCAGGGCAAGCGCTGCGGAAACGTGCGGGGCGGCCATGCTCGTGCCCTGCTCGAAGGCGTAGTAGCACCTGTCTACAGTCTGGTTCGTCACCGGGTCGAAACAGCTTTCGGCCAGCCGGGTCGACAGGACACCATCGGGCCGCCCGTCACCATTGTCATCGCGCGACAGGTCACCCCCCGGAGCAAGCACGTCCACTTCGTCGCCGAAATTCGAATAGGGGGCAATCTGTCCGCGCGCATCACCTGCAGCCACCGACACGACATTCTCACAGCCGCCGGGTGAGTAATAGCGGGTCGACACGCGCGCATTGCCTGCCGCCGAAACGACGACAACGCCGCGTTCGGTCACCGCATTGATGGCATCCTGCAGCGAGGCCGGGCAGAATTCGAACAGGCCAATCGACAAGTTGATGATGTCAGCGGGGTTCTCGTTCCAGACCTCGTTGCCCTCATTGTCGAAGGCCGGCACGAGCCCACCTGCCCAGCGGATGGAATCATTGATGTCGGTCAGGCGTCCGCCACACTTGCCGAGCGCGCGGACAGGTACGATCGTGACGTCCCAGGCCCCGCCGGCCACACCGGAGGCATTGTTGGTCGCGCCTGCGCCGATGGTGCCGGCAACATGCGTGCCATGATAGCTGTTCTCGGCAAATGGCACGCTCGGATCGCAAAGATCTCCGGGATCGTCGGCATCGGGATCACGCCCGTCGCCATCATTGCCCATGGACGGATCGGAAACCATGTCCCAACCCGGCGCGACATTCACGCTCCCGGCGATTTCCGGATGGTCCATGTCCAGCCCGGTGTCGACAACGGCGACAATCACATCGCGCGAGCCGCGGCCATTGTCATTCCAGAAGCTCTCGAATCCGGCGCCACCGGCTGACTGGTCCGGCTCGGCACCATTGTCACGGAAATGCCATTGCAGGTCCCATAGCGGATCATCAGGCGCGATCGCGACCTTCACGGGCGGCGTGTTTTCGCGGCGAGCAAATTCGTGCTCGAAAATGAAGTCCTTTTCGACATACTCGAATTGTCCGCTCTGCCTGAGCTTCTTGAGCATGCATTCGGTGGCCAGCACCTTGTTCCTGCGCACTTCCTCATAATCGACATTGTCGGGACACTCGATATTCGCGTTGAGCGCCTGGCTTGGAAGTTCGGCGCGCACGGCCCCCATTGGCGTGAACATCTGCCCGCGCGCACCTTCCAGGACAGTCTCGCCACGCTTGAGCCTGAGGTCCTTGTATTTTTGCAACTCGCGCTCGCGTTCGGGGCGGAACTGGGTGGGGTCGGCGCCCTCCTCACCCATCTGGATAATGACCTGACCCGACCGGCCAAGCTCGACCTGTCCCGACAGGCCGAATTCCGTCATCGCCTCGAGCATGGTCGAGCGCGCATCGCCCTGCAGCTGGATCGCCCGCCGGGATGGCATGGCGCGCCGGGCCATCTTCATCTGGTCGCGGGAAAGCACGCGCGGCATGTTGCGATCAAGCCGTTCAAGTCGCCTGACCTTGTCATACTCTCCGGTTTTCCCGGACCCGTCATCGTCATTCCCAGGATCAGAGCTTTCATTTTCGCTCGCACGCGACGGTATCTCGGGCAATTCGGCAATCTCGGGCGCCGGCAATGCCATGATCTCCGGGTTACCCTCGCCATCGGGCGACTGCATCATGAGCGCCTCACGGGGCCCGGGAAGCGGCGGCATCTCCTTCGGCTTGCAAATGATCGAACCAATGGCAAACCGGCTCGGCGCAGCGCTCATGCGGGCCTGGATTTCCGGCTGTGCAACGATCTGGCCGGCAAAGGCGCGCGCATCGACAGCTACGTCTTCCATGCGCGTGGGGCCAGCATCACCAGCCTGGCTGCCAGCGACCTGTTCGACGGCCGCCTGGGTGACCTCGCCTGCGCGTTCGGCCCGGTCCTTTACCACATCGCACCCCGCCAGCAGGACGAGAGCGCCAACAAGCCCTGTCAGGATCCAGCGCGGCCTGTGTCTGTCTGTGATCGGCATGCGGAGCCCCTGTTTGAATGGATAATCCTGTTAATGATTATGCTAGACTAACCATATGTTCGCAATATGACGACGCTCGACTGCGAGCCAATCCCGGAAAATTCCCGGCTTCAGCCAGAAAGCCAGGAAAAATGGAGTATGCGCATGGCCCTTCCCCGTTCCATAGTCGTTTTGACAGGTGCCGGGATCTCCGCAGAAAGCGGGCTCGGCACGTTTCGTGACAAGGACGGGATCTGGACGAAATACCCCATCGAAGCGCTCGCAACGCCGGAAGGCTTCGCGCGCGACCCGGACTTTGTCCAGAGCTTCTACAATGACCGGCGCCGCCAGCTGAAAACCGCGAAATGCAACCGCGCCCACGAGGCCCTCGCCCGGCTCGAAACGGCCTGCGAGGCTGAAGGGGCAGACTTCATGCTGGTCACGCAGAATATCGACAATCTCCACCAGCAGGCCGGCAGTTCGAATGTCGTCCATATGCATGGCGAGCTGACGCGCGTGCGCTGCATGAACTGCTTCACCGTCATGGCGTGCGATGAGGATATCAGCACCTCGAGTGCGTGCAAGGCTTGTAGGACCGTCGGCCATGTTCGCCCGCACGTGGTCTGGTTCGGGGAAATGCCGCTGGAAATGACACAGATCAGCGAGGCGCTCAGCCAGTGCGCGCTTTTCGTCTCGATCGGCACGTCCGGTTCGGTCTATCCGGCAGCAGGTTTCGTCCAGGAAGCACGCTATGGCGGTGCGCGCACGGTCGAGCTCAACCTTGAACCGTCCGAAAATGCCGACATTTTCGACGAAACCCTCTATGGCCTGGCCAGCGAAATCGTGCCGGCATGGGTCAATCGCCTCGTTGACGCTTGACCCAAGCCACCCGGCAGGGGCATCTTTGGAACAGGGCAAGAACAATCTGCAGGGAGCCGGAGAATGATCGAAGCGACTGGCGCGCCGGATGCTGCCTCGATCTGCCGGGGCGCCATCCTTCACCTGCATCATCTCGGCTTCGCCTCGCTAACGGAGATGACCCTGGCCAATGGGCGGCGCGCCGACATTGTCGGGCTGGGGCCGGCCGGCGACATTTTTCTCATCGAGGTAAAATCCTGCCTTGCCGACTATCGCAGTGACAGCAAGTGGCAGGAATATCTGCCCTATTGCGACCGGTACGCCTTCGCGGTGTCTGAAGCCTTTCCGCATGATGTCCTGCCGGGCAACACCGGACTGATCATCGCCGACGGATTTGGCGGTGCGCTGGTGCGTGAGCCGGCGGAACACAAACTGCCCGCAGCGCGGCGCAAGGCCATGCTGTTGCGATTTGCGCGGCTCGCCGCAACCCGCCTGCAGGCAAGCACCCTGGCAGTGCTGGACGCAAGCCATGCAATCGCCTAGCTCACACCAATCATGAGCCATGTTTTTCCACTCGCGGCCAATGGTGAGGCCGCCCTTGATCCAGATGTTCCGGCCGTGCGCACGCGCAGCGAGGCCGACGCACTTGCAGCCGGACTTGGAACCGCCGTCATCGCGCTGGAAACCGAATGGATGGAGGTCAGCGAGGCAGAGGCCAACGCAATTGTCAGCCGTGCCGAAAGCGCCGTCGGACGAGGCTTTGTGCAACGCTACGAGGACGGGTCCGGACACCCGGTCCTGGCCGTGACCTTCTGGAAGACATCGGATGGCGTGTCTGAACCCGATTCAGGAGAGCCGCGCGCAGCCGGTGCGACGTCCGAGCCGCCGCGCGAGGACCACACGGATGATCTATACTTCCGGGGTGGTCGCACGCAGGTCCGGCGCATGACGCGACACGCAGACCCCCGCCAACTGGACCTGTTTGCAGGCCCCGACCAGCAGGGATGCAAGTTCCGCGACCCCGACAACCGGGATACTGTCATTTCCGAAGAAGAAGGCGACGGCACGGTCATTGAGGGAAACTGAGGCGCGCAGGTGCCAATGCCCGCCCAGGCCTATTCGGCTGCCGTCTCCGAGGTTTGCGAACCATCCGACTGCTCGGCCATTTGCGCGCCCTCATCCTCTTTTGCGCGACCCGAGCGCCCGCGCGAAATCGTTTTCATCACGCCTTCGCCTTCATGCTCGCTGCCTGAAGGCGCATTTGCCGCCTGCGTCGCACCGGCCTCATCGACCCCGGCTTGGCTTCGCTTCTTGTAGCTGCGCCGGCGTGCGGGCCGCGCTGCGCCGCCTTCGTCACTTCCTGACTTTTGTGCGTCCGAACCCGTCTCGCTGTCGATCACCTTCAAGGGATCGCTGCCGGATGTGACGTCAGTTTCCTTGCGGCGCGTGCGGCGAGCCGGTTTTTCCACGTTTTCGGAACGCGTGTCGGGCTTTTCGTCCTTTGCGTCGCTGTCTGACCTGGCTGTGTTATCTGACGTTCCGGCCTCCTGCGAAGAGTCCTCGTCCGACCTGTCATCCTCGCGGTCCCGGCGTGGCTTGCTGCCTGCCTGCATGGCCGAAATCACGCGCTGGTAGTGTTCGGCATGCTGGAAATAGGCTTCTGACATGACGCGGTCACCAGAGGTCTGCGCGTCCCGGGCATATTGCAGATACTTGTCGAGAACCTGTTGCGCCGATCCGCGAATTTTCACGTCGGGACCATTGCTCTCATAATGACGGTTCGGATTATTGTTTCCGCCGCTTGTGCGGCGGCTTCGCCCGCGTTGGCGTTTCATGAAGACTTCCCTGATTTAAAAAGTCCGCCGCTGGGGCAGGACACTCACGCGCAGGCCCCCCGTTTGGGCCCGGTCGTTCCAATCAATGCGCGGTTTTTTCAACCGACCTACAACTCATAAGCATTGGCCAGTTGAGATAATGTGTAACCCGGCTTTTGCTGATCGCCAAGACCTGCAAGCACATTCATGCATTTTCAGGGCTTAATGGCGGCAATCGCCCGGTCTCGTCCTTCCAGGTCGGTGCGAAACGAGAGCGAATCGAATCGCGTCGATGTCAGCAGTTCCGCCACGCTTTCGCGTTGCGTATGACCGATCTCGAGGACGAGTGCCGCACCGTGGGCCATGTGACGGCCCCCAAGCGAGATGATTTCCCTGTAGGCATCAAGCCCGTCCCGCCCGCCATCCAGCGCGAGGCGCGGTTCATGATCGCGCACTTCCGGCGCAAGGCCGGCGATTTCCCAAGATGCAATATAAGGCGGGTTGCAGATCACAAGGTCGCATTCGCTCCAGCCATCCCAGCCCGCCCAGTCCGCGCAGGTAAACACACTGCGCGCGCCGAGCCCGCACGAGGCCGCATTCTCGCGGGCAAGCGAGATCGCGGCAGCGCTGGCGTCAATCCCGACACCACTGGCAAATGGTCGCTTTGAAAGCACGGCCAGCAACAGGCACGCGCTGCCGGTGCCAAGATCGGCGATCCGCGCCGGCGCACGCGCATCCAGATGGTCAAGCGCAAGGTCGACCACGCATTCGCTGTCGCTGCGCGGGATCAGGGCGCGCGCGTCGGTCTTCAGGTGAAGGCTGTAAAATTCGGTCCAGCCTTCGAGATGGGCAAGCGGGCGACGCAACAGGCGATGATCAAGCGCAGCGTCCAGGCGCCGGGCTGCCTGATCATCCAGGCAATCATTGCGCGCACAAATCAGCCCTGCCGGATCGAGTTGCGCCGCCCAGCCGACAAGCCGGCGCGCTTCGAGTTGCGCCTCGACGAGACCGGCCAGCTCAAGACGCCTTGCGACCCGGCGCTGCGCCCTGTCGACTGTCTCGTTCACGCGTGATCTTCCATGGCTGCGAGCTTCAGCGCCTGCTCCTCGGCGCGCAAGGCATCAACCACCTCGCCGAGCCCGTCACCGGCAACGATCTTGTCGAGATTGTAGAGGGTCAGGTTTATGCGATGATCGGAGACACGGCCCTGGGGAAAATTATAGGTACGGATCTTTTCGGAACGGTCGCCGGAGCCGACCTGCGACTTGCGCGCATCGGCGCGCGCCGCATCGGCATGCTCGCGTTCACGCTCGTAAAGGCGAACCTTCAGCATCTCCAGCGCCTTTTCGCGGTTCACATGCTGGGATTTTTCCGAGCTTGTCGTCACGATGCCCGACGGCAGGTGGGTGACGCGCACGGCACTGTCGGTCGTGTTCACATGCTGGCCGCCTGCGCCCGACGCGCGCATCGTGTCAATGCGCAGATCCTCCGGCCGGATCTCGATTTCGATATTCTCCGGCGCGGGCAGGACCGCAACGGTTGCCGCCGACGTGTGAATACGCCCGCCGCTCTCTGTCTCCGGCACCCGCTGCACCCGGTGCACGCCGCTTTCGAATTTCATGCGCGCGAAGACGTCGGTGCCATGTATCTCCGCGATGATCTCCTTGTAGCCACCCGCATCGCCCGGCGAGAGCGACACGATCTCGACCTTCCAGCCCATCAGCTGTGCATAGCGCTGATACATCCCGAAAAGGTCGCCCGCAAACAGCGCCGCCTCGTCGCCGCCTGTGCCGGCACGCACCTCCAGGATCACGTCGGCGCTGTCATCGCGATCCTTCGGCAGCAGCATCAGCTGCACGTCCTGTTCCAGCGCGGGGATCTGCTCCCTGAGCGCTCGCACTTCCTCGCGCGCCAGCTCCGCCATCTCGGCATCCTCGCCGGAAATCATCGCCTCGGCTTCGGAAAGCTGCGCGCGCAAGGCCGCCAGTTCACGGGCCTTGGCCGCGACATGCCTCAGCTCGGCATGCTCCTTGGACAGCGCAACGATTTCGTCAGGCTCGCTGGCCGCGGCCATGCGTGCCTCGACCTCGTCGAAGCGATCGATCACCTGCTCGAGTCTGGAATGTGGGACAGTCGCCATTGCGCCGGTCTAGCAGGCTGCTTGAAAACGCGCCATCAGGTTTTCCTCGTCCATTTAAGGCTCGCTTCGCTCGCAGCTCACCGCCTCCCGGAGCCGCTGGAGCGCTTTTTCACGCCCGATCAATGCCAGCATGGCCGACATTTCCGGCCCGCGCGCCTCGCCTGTCAGCGCCAGCCGCAGGGGCATGAACAGCGCCTTGCCCTTGCGACCGGTTTCGCGCTTCAGCGCGCCTGTCCATTCTCCCCAGCTCGTTTCGGTCAGCTCCGCTTCGGGCAGGAGCCTGGCGGCGGCGGCGATAAAGTCGCGATCATCTTCATCGTCAAGCTGCGGTGTGATCTCGCCATAAGCCATTTCAACGTACCGCGCCGCATCGCTTACCCGCTCGCAATTGGCCCGCACGGTGAGCCAGAACGCCTCGCAAGCCGCGCGCGGATCAAGCGCTTCAAGCGTCTGGCGAACCTCTTCGAAGGGCCGGGAATGGACGATTGCGGCGTTCAGCTGCATCAGTTCGCCGTAATCGAATCGGGCAGACGCGCGGCCAACCTTCCCGAACGCAAATGCGTCGGCAAGCTGTTCAAGACTGCTCGCCACTTCGACCGGATCGGATGTGCCGATCTTCGCCAGCAGCGAGGCAATCGCCATTGGCTCGACCCCGTCCCCGGCAAGCTCTACAATCGACAGCGAGCCCAGCCGTTTCGAAAGGCCCTGCCCGTCTGCCCCAACCAGCAGCGGCGTATGCGCCATCGTTGGCGGCTGCGCCCCGAGTGCGCGGAAAATCTCTATCTGCGCGCCGGAATTGGTGACGTGATCCTCACCGCGCACGACATGCGTGATCG
>CAYXQV010000028.1:0-17113 GCA_964467505.1 uncultured Hyphomonadaceae bacterium
CCTGGCGCGGGCATGAGGGCGGGGTCGTCGGCGCGCGTGTGCTCGGGCCCGACCGTGTCCTGTCCTGGAGCGCTGACAAGACCCTTCGCCTCTGGAGCCTTGAGGGCGAGCCCCTGGGTGAGCCCTGGCGCGGGCATAAGGGTGCGGTCAATGGCGCGCTTGCGCTCGGGCCCGACCGCATCCTGTCCTGGAGCAGGGACATGAGCCTTCGCCTCTGGAGCCTTGAGGGTGAGGCGATCCTGGCTTTTCGAGCACCATCGCTAATCGGTTTTGACATAGTTCCATTAGACAAAAGCACGGTTATTCTTTGTTGTGCGGAAGGCCCCATAAAGCTGTATCTCTCTGGCTATACGAACTGACGGCTGGGTAAGGTTGGCTAACGTGTTGCCCGCCGGACGAGGATTTTGAGCGTGTTGCGGGTCATGGACCTGCCTTGACGCCGTACGCTTAGGCTTGCCGACGCTCAGCAACGATCGGCCGCTTGAGAGCTGATCTACTTCCAGAAAGAAAACTATACCGGTTTGGATAGGTGACCAAATGAAAGTGGGCGTATCGGCGATATGGAAGAGGACGTCCGCAAGCCACGCTTGGGGATCGACGCTGTTGAGTTTGGCCGTCTGCAGGAGGGTGTAGATCGCCGCAGCGCGCTGACCGCCCCGATCTGAGCCGGCGAACGTCCAGTTGCGCCGGCCGAGCGTGAAGGAAATCTCGATCGTTCCCGCGCCCATCACCGCCGCCGGTGACGCGCTGGCAAATCCAACAGCATCCGGCGTCACGGTCACCGGGACAAATGTCGGCGCGCGCCGTACGTCCGGAAAACCCGTCTCCGCATGCAGCTTCTTGCGCCAGGCAAACAACATGCTGCTACGGATGCCGAGGTTGCGGGCAACTTCCGTCACCGTCATCCCCGGCGAAAACGTCGCCGCCACCGCCGCCAGCTTCTCGCCTCGCGACCAGCGCCGACGAGGCATACCAAGTATCAGGTCCATGTGTCACCGATGTCAGCAGATAGTCTCGGACCATGTCTCAAGTCCTTAGCCGCTGATCATCACCAGGCCCGCGATGTCCGCAAGGCGGTGATCGCCGGATGCTTACCACCATTCGAATTCAAAGATGTGTTGAAGACGCGTGGATACCGATGGAATAGCGATGAAGGGGAAAAACCCAGAGCTTAGTACATAGATGTTGAAGAGGCCGCAAAAGACCGCGAACTGGAGTTTTTAAGGAAAGGCATCTACCGCGGCGACAAGCAGATCAGGTTGACCAAAATCACTGCTTTCGAGAGGTTCTCGGATCGGGTCTGAATCGTTTGACGACAGGAGTCGCGCCCACAAGCCAATAAGCGGAATCAGGGCGCATTGGGATACAAACTGGATACGAAATGGGATACATTTTGAAGGCTCATGAAAGATAAAACATTGAATATATTGCATATTATGTATGATTTCGACGCACGTCACTCGCGCCATTTCTAAAATTTATTTTCCTTAGATTGTTATGGGCTCAGGTTTGGGGGAGGCTTCGGGTCTGTTTTTCGGCCGGATTTCGGGATGCCGATCTGGCTGCATGGCGCCGTGGCCATGGTGGTCGGGACCCGGCAAGTTTTGGCCGTCTCGAAACACGCTACGACACGTCCTCTGACAGCGATCTCGCCGTCATCTGCCTTGACCTGAGCCCCGTTTGGTCCCTCATTTAAAAGGAGGGTCCGTCAACAAGGAGACGGACAATGCGCAAGAGCAGGTTCACCGAGGAACAGATCATCGCAATCCTGGCCGAGCAGGAGCGCGGCATGTCGACGGCAGAGGTGTGCCGGCGTCATGGGGTCAGTTCGGCGACGTTCTATAAATGGAAGGCCAAGTTCGGTGGGCTGGATGTGTCTGATGCGAGGCGGTTGAAGACGCTGGAGCAGGAGAACGCCCGACTGAAGCGCCTGCTGGCCGAGGCCGAGCTCGACAAGGCCGTGCTGAAGGATTTGCTGGGAAACGGCTGACGACGCCCCAGGAGAAGCGGGAAGCGGCGCTCAAGGCGATGTCGAAGTTCGACATTTCCCAGCGCCGCGCCTGCAGCCTGGTGCGCGTCGATCCGAAGACCGTGAGATGTGAGAAGACGCCGGACCATCCGGAGATCTGAACGCGCATGCGTGAGATCGCAGCCGAGCGCCGCCGGTTCGGCTACCGGCGCATCGGCGTGATGCTGGAGCGAGAGGGTATTGTGATGAACCACAAGAAGCTGAGACGGCTCTATTCCGAGGAAGGGCTGGCCGTGAAGCGCAGGCGAGGCCGCAAGCGCGCCACTGGAACGCGCGAGCCCATGCCCGAACCCACAGGCCCCGGCGTGCGCTGGAGCCTCGATTTCCTGTCCGACGTCTTCGGTGAAGCGCGCCGGTTCCGCATCCTGGCCGTCATTGATGACTACTCGCGTGAATGCCTTGCCCTGGTCGCTGACACCTCGATCTCGGGCGCGCGTGTTGCCCGTGAGCTGGACCGGATCATCCGACTCTACGGCAGGCCTGAGACCATTGTTTCTGACAATGGCAGCGAACTCACGTCTCGTGCCATGCTCGACTGGCAGAACCGAACCGGCGTCGGCTGGCACTATATCGCACCCGGCAAGCCAACCCAGAACGCCTTCATCGAGAGTTTCAACGGTCGACTACGCGATGAATTCCTGAACGAGGAAATCTTCGAAACACTCACCGACGCCCGGCGCAAGCTCGCCCTCTGGCGACACGACTACAACCATGTCCGCCCGCACTCATCACTGTGCGGGCTCACGCCCGCCGCGCGCCGTGCGCTTGAGCTATGTGGAGGCTCCACGCCCGGCGCGCTGGCCAAGACCAAACACCCGGAGTATCAAACAGCAGGACTCTCGTTTTGATCGAGGGAGCCGAAGGGCGCAGGTCAAGTTGATTGTGCTATAGCCTATACAGAAGACATTGGCGATGGGGGCATTAAAATGGGTTCGCTGAGAGATCACCACAGAAATCAAAAGGAAGCTGCACTAGGGGCAAACGATGGCTCTACAGCGGCTTACCACGAGGGAATGGAGCGTCTTCATACCCCGTCGTCTGGAGCCGTGGGATCGCTAAACACCCAAGGCATTGATCACATGGCGTCGATGGTGCGGGCCGCGATCTGCTTTGTGCCGCAGTTGATCTATGCGCTAACGGTATGCGGTGCCTGGGGGATGATCGCGCTAAGCGTCAATGAGGCAATCGGCAATCCCTTGGGGCTGGCCTATCCAGAGGCCGAGAAGGAAGCCGTTGATGCTTTTGCTATCCTGATACCAGCCGTGTTCATTGCAAACGTTTTTATCATCAAGCTGACACGGTTTGTTATCGCGTTTGCGCTGGTCTACGGGCCTTGGCTTGGCGTAACGGTCGCGGCGATCTTTTTCGGGATTGGTCGTCCGATGGCCACGACGCAAGCGCTCTATTCAATCGAGCTTGGCGAAGAATGGCTTTCATTTGGGATCATTCATGCGATCACTCTATTCTGCTTCTTCATCCATTACCGACTCCGCAAGAACAAAGGCCGACTTTTTTAGCTGGAAAATCAGTTTACTAGCGAATGCTAACAGTTCAACACGCACTGTGTGCGTCCTACGCGGGCGGGGGTTTCGTTTGACCATTCCCTTCGGAGCCGCCGCCTTGCTCACCGAAAACCGCTTCGCCGCCTGCCCGGTCGAAAACCCAGCCTACACCGCCGCAACTGCGCGGCGGCGAAGGTCAATATCCAAAGGTCTGCCCATCTGATCCTCCCAGCGATCAACTCGGAGGAACCGAATCAGTGTTCGGACCGAATGGGAATCCAAAACCGACTCCCGTTGGGATGAATTTGCTCTAGTCGTCATCTTCGATCTGAAGGGCGAAGCTATTGGCATCGACCCGCACCCTGACCAGGTCGCCATTGCTCAGGAGTTGGTCCAGCGTTTCCGGAAGATCACCGAAGCGAAGGTCCGCATCGCCGAGTTCTACGCCGCGGGCCGCTTCAACAATCGATGCGTCAACGAGCGTGTCAGCGGTCATCGTCACCGACCTGCCGGCCACGGTGAAGGTGTTGGCACCCGCGTCGAGATTGCGCACCGCACCGCCCAACTCCGCGCCGCCGACGCCGCCATTGCCGTCATTTCCAGCACCGCCATTGTTTCCGGCAACGCCGTCATCGGGTTCGAACTCGACTTCCCCGTCATTATTGGTCGAAAGTCGACCGGACGCGCAGCCAAGTCCGCTATCGTCGCTCCTGGCCTGCACAACATTGTCTGGTTGAAGCCGGGCAAAGAAGGCCGCACGGCCGATATCGACATCATTCTCGTCCTCGAACCCTCCAAATCCGAGCCCGGTTGTGTCGATCACCACATCAAGGATGGTGAAGACCGGCTCGGTGATGGAGCCGTCCACGACTGTCCCGCGCAGTCGGCAGCCCTGATCGTCCTCATCGTCGCGCTCGATCCGTGTCCAGACAACGCCCCCTTGGCCATTCGGAACGCCGCGTGCCTCTAGGTAGTCACCTACGGACATCCGTGCCAGGAACGCCTCGACCGAGAGGCGGTCGCCATCATCGGAGGCCTTGTCGCGGATCCGGCTTGCGCCGGTCGGCGCGATATCCACACCGAGACGTGTGGTCAGGATACCTGCCGCGGAGTCGATGCTGGCCACGCGGTCCTCGATTCGGATGGAGTTCTCCTGCTCGACCTTCGCTTCGCGCACTTGCAGCACGCCATTGCCGTCGAAGCTGCCTTTGACTTCGACCCGCTGGCCGATGTTCGCGGCGAGGGAAGAGGCGTCGTTGACTGACAGGGTCACGCCATTGATCACGATCACATCCGGGTCGGAAACCAGGTCGACCGATTGGAGGATGCCTTCAATCTCGAATTCACCCGAGCGGTCATCTTCGCTGAAATCGTCTTCGCGTTCGACGCGGCGAGCGACAAAGTCACCAGTCCCGTCAATATCGGCCTTCACCTCAACGAAGTCCCCAACAAGGTCTGAATTCGCGGCCAGTCCATCGTCGAACCGGGTCGATGCATTCACGAGGAAGACGGCATTGTTGACGGTCAGAGAATTGCCGTCGCCAGCCACGCTGTCGACAAAGCCCTTGACCTCGATTTCATCGCCGTCAACCCCCGGGCGGCCCAGATCCCCCGGCGTAACATTCTGTCGGTCGATCCGTGTCGCCAGGATGCCGGTCTCGGTCGGATACCCGCTGACCTCGACAACCATGCGCTGGTTGCCGGGAAGGACTGCGGCATCAAGGTCGCGGATATCGATCCCCGCAATGCCGTCATTGTTGCCAACATCATCGTCGAAGATCGTATTGGAGTCCACGATCACCGTCTGGCCGACGACGTCGAAACGGCCCGTTGCAGGGTCGGTACTGTTCGGCTGAACATTGTCGACGGGGCCTTTCAGGTCCTCGTCGAACTCGATCCGGTTGGCGGTGCGAACGCCGTTGCTTTGCGTGGCGCTGATACGGACCTTCATGCCGACGCGCAGCGCACTGTCATCGCCGGTGGTCTCGTCTTCGTCTTCGACGGCGAGAATGGTGCCATTCTCGACTTCGTATTTTACGCCGTTGATGAAGACGCTGCCGAAGCCGGTGATGATGCCAATGCTGGACACGGCTGTACCTGTTGACGGCGGAGGAGGAAGTGGCGGAGGAGCTGACGCGGAAGGTGTCGAACCGCTGCCTCCGCCGCCTCCGCTGCAAGCGCCGAGAGATAAGGCGAGGGCGATCGCTGTTGGCGCCGCTGTGACCCGAAGTCTGTTCATAAAATGGCTTCCCTGCGTGACTGGAGTGTTTGGAAAACGCCGACTGGTCCGCGTCTATTCTCAGTGTGCGCTAATCTTTTAGGTTTGTGACTTTGTCACCGACAGCTCCACCGAAAACGCCGATCTTCTCATTAACGCCGGTCAACCGGCTGAAACTGAAGGAGATAGCCATGCCCCGCAATGAAGGTACGATCGATCGCATCCTGCGCGTGATCGTCGGTCTCGCTATATTGTCCCTGGTCTTTGTCGGACCGCAGACGCCCTGGGCCTGGCTTGGCCTCGTCCCGCTCTTGACAGGGCTCGTCGGCTACTGCCCGGCCTATGCGCTCTTCGGCATTCGCACCTGCCCGATGCCGAAAGCGAAATAGTGCCGTTGGCCGGAGAATAGGTTTCAGGCTGGCAGCGTTTCTCAACTGGTATTCACTGGTAAGGAACTGTCAGCCATGAAACATCTCTCCAAAGCCCTGATGGTCGCAGGCGGCGCGATTGCCTTGTTCGGCGCCTCAGCTGCGGTCAGCCAGGCCTCAGATGACCGGCCGAAATCGATCCGCAGCGCCCAGGTCTCTGACGATATCGGCCCGGATGGACTCAAGCGTCGCGGTGACGGCTCGATTGACGATAGCCAGGCCGGACTGATGCCAGGCGACTGGTCCTTCAATGAAGATTCTGGCCTCGACGGGCTTGAGCGCCGCGGCGATGGCTCCATTGATGACGATAATTATCGCAGCCACGATCATCACCAAGACCGGCTTCATCGCAGCGGGCGAGATCGGGACCGGGACGACAGGCATGAACAAGGACGTGATCATGACCGTGCAGATCGCGGCGACTGGTTTGACGATGAAGGCCGTGGCCGGGGGAGAGGGCGCGGGCGCGACTATTAGATTGCCCTGTCAGCGACTTGTTGCGACAGGGACAAACTCTGATGAACAAAGGCGTAAAGGGGAGAGATGTGAGAACAATTATTGTGGCCACACTGGCCGCGGGAGGGTGGAGCCTTGGCGCGCCGCTGCCAGCCGCCGCGCAATCGAGTGTGCAGTTGGGGACGGGCGTTCAGTATTCATCCGGCGACTATGGCAGCGCGGAGGACACCACCATTCTCGAAGTGCCGTTTACCGCGCGACTGAAAACGGGCAATTGGTCGTTTCGCGCGCGCGTTCCCATCTCCAATGTCGAAGGTCCCGGTGGCGTCGTGCCCGGTGAGGATGATGGCCGCGGCCAGCGGCGCCGGGGGCGTGGCAACGATGTTTCGGGTGGAGACCGGCCTGATGAACCCGATGAAGATGTTGACCTCACCTTGACTGACGGGACCAGCGCGAGCGGGCTTGGCGATGTCTCGCTGTCGGCCAGCTATTCTTTCGACGTGAGCGACAACAATTATCTCGATCTGACTGGACGGGTCACTTTGCCGACGGGCGATGAGGAGGAGGATCTCGGTGTCGGCGAGACCGACTATGTCCTCAGCGCCGAATTCGGACAGGATTTCAATGACGGTGGACTATACGCCGCCGGTGGGTATCGCGTCAGAGGCGGCGATACGCGCGAGGATGGTGCCCTGGCATCGATTGGCGGCTATGGGATCATGGGAACGACCATTACCGGTGTCGAGTTCAACTGGAGCGAACCTGCCCTTGCAACCTCCGACGATGCCCTTGGTGTCACGGGCTATACGAGTTTCCGCTTAAACGATGACATCCGACTGTCGCTTTTTGCGGAGGCCGGACTGTCAGAGAATATGGCCGACTACGGCGCGGGCGTCGGCCTGACCTGGCGAACCAATTTCCGACGTCCGTTCCAGCGGCGCTAAGGCCCGCCCGTCTTCGTTCCGCCTGACCTCATTCCGTGGCGGGCGGCAGCCATTTCCGGTCAATAGCTATAAGTTCGTCCTCGCCCGCGAGCACGTCTTTAACGCCCAGGCGTTCCAGCGCTGTAGATACGCCTGGGGCAACATCCCCGTTCGCCATCTGGTAGTCCGCGCTGAAGACATTCGCCCGCGCTGGCGCCAGCGTGTCGATCACCCAGTTTTCACCGCTGCGGCAGGCGATCGCTTCCAGCTGGCTCAGATGGAATTGTCGGCACGCTGCGCCGCCTTCAGAGATGAAGCTCAGGCGCACGCGCATCGGGCCGAGTCCGGTCTGAATGGTGTCGCCCGAGGCGGCCTCAAGCAGCGCCGTTTCAAGACCGGCACGAGCAGCAAGGACGCCATCTGACGTCGAAACGATTGCCGCCGGCTCGCCTGGAGCCAGCAGCGCGCCGCCAAGGAAGCCAAGCACAGCGGCAGTCACGACCGGTCCTGCGAACTGCGGAACAAACCAGCTCAACTTGGACGGCCGGGTGGAAGTCGCGGCTTGTGGTTCGAGCACGACTGCGAACCGGTCAGGGACGCTTTCGGAAACGGTTTCTGCAAATGCGGGCCGAAGTTGGTCGTCGATGAGCGCAAGTGCCTCAAGCCGGCCGGCAAGCACGGGGTCGGCTTCCAGCGCGGCTTCCAGCACGGCGCTGGTCTCGGCGTCCAGTTCGCCGTCGAGAAAGGCGGAAAGATGTTCGTCGGTGAATTCCTGGCTCATTTTGCAGCTTCCGGCTCGCCCGTCCCTTCGACCAGGTTGAGAAGGTTGCGTCGGGCGCGGGCGACCCGACTCATAACGGTTCCGATGGGTATGGCGAGCGCATCAGCGGCCTCGCGATAGGTGAAGCCTTCCAGCGAGACAAGCGCCAGCACCGCACGCTCGTCAGGGTGCAGGGTCGTCATGGCGCTGCGCACTTGATTGAGCGTCGCCCTGGCGGGCAGCGACTGCCGACCATCCTCGCCCATGGGATGCAGGTCGTCTGTGAGCGGACGGTCTCCCTGAATGCGGCGACTGTCTGCCCGTTTCGTATCAATCCATGTCGTGCGCATGATTGTGAACATCCAACTGTCGAGGCGTGTGCCCAATTCGAACTGGTGCTCGCGTTTCAGCGCTTTTTCGAGCGCATCCTGGAGCAAATCGTCTCCGTCGGCGACCGAGCCCGTGAGCGCATGGCCAAACCGGCGGAGCCGGGGCACGAGCGACAGGAGTTCGCGCCTGAAGCGATCACCTCCTTGAGCCATACCCTACAATCCCTAACGCTGGTGATCGTGCTTCTATTCGCGCAGCTGGTGCAAATAAATTCTTAGCCAAAACAGCGCTCCTCAACTAGGCTTTATCCCATGAAGATGACGATTTCCCTGCAATATGTTCTGACAGGGGTGCTTGCGACTTGCCTCGCCCAGGCGGCCTTGGCCAAGCCACCAGAGCGGGATTTCGACCGCGCCGAGGAGCTTGCCGAAGAGGCCGCCGAACGCGCTGAGGAGTCGGCCGAGCGGGCAGAGCGCGCCGCCGAACGCGCTCAGCGCTCCTCTGAGAGAGCGGCCGAGCGAGCTGAAAGGGACGGGCTCGAAGACCGCAGCGACCGTTCCGGTTCCGGGGGTGGCGACAGGGTTGACGATGTCGCCGCCACTGCAACGGATTCTGTCGAGATTGAAGATTTGGCCGAAACGACCGGCGAACGCATCAATAGCGGCTCGGGGTCTTATTCTGACGACGATTCCGACGACATCGAAGACGCACTCGATGACCTTGAAGACGCGCTCGATGACCTGGATGACCTGGAAGACAATTCGGGGCTAGGTTCTTTTGACGATGACGATGAAGATGACGACAATAGTGGCTCCGGTTCGACAGGCGACGACGATGATGACGATGATGACGATGATGACGACGAGCCGGATGGGGATGAGCGCCTTGAGTTCGATTATGCTGGCTATCCCTATCGCGCGGACGAATTGGTTGTTCTGAGTTCGGATCCCGAACTGATTGATCGCGCAGGTGCTCTTGGCTTCAGCATCGTTGATGTCGAACCTCTCAGCGAACTAGGCGAGATCGTTGCAACCTTGCGAAAGCCGCGCGGAATGAGTTCAAGCCGTGCGCTGGAACTGCTTCGGACTGAAGAGCCTGAGTCCCCGTCCGGCTACAACTATCTTTATCGGACTTCAGGATCTGGCCTGGCTCTTGCCGTACCGGGCAGCGTTGTCTTTTCGGGAACCGCAGAGCCGATTGGAATCATAGACGGATTTCGCGCGGATGCCATTTCCGGCTGGCCCGTCGAGCGTCTGGTCCACACATCGGCGCAGGCCGGGCATGGCGACGATGTCACGGCAATCCTGCTGGAGGATTTGGGATCGACCTATGGCGCGCGGCCTTCAGACCTGAAACTCTTCGATGTGGTGGCACAGGCACCGGGCGGACCCGCCGCTGACGTGGCCGCTCTTATTCTTGCTCTCGACAGGGCGCTCTCCTCGGATGTCCGGGTCATCAATCTTTCGCTTACCGGCCCGGCCCATCCTGCCCTTCAGCGTGCGATTTCCGGTGCCCAATCGACCGGAGCTATCGTCGTCGCAGCTGTTGGCAATGGCGGACCTGCTGCAGCGCCGACCTATCCCGCAGCTTATGACGGCGTCGTGGGCGTGGCCGCTGTCGATGCGCAGGGCCGCCCCTATCTTTATTCCGCCCGCGGCCCGTTTGTGGATGTTGCGGCCCTGGGGGTCGATCATCCCGTGCCAGGGCGGAGCGAAACCCTTTCGGGCACATCCTATGCGGTCCCGCATGTGACGGCTTTTCTTGCGGTCGGACTGGGACTTGAGCCTGGAGCCAATCTCGAGCGACTGATCGCTGGCCGTGTGCGCGATGCCGGTACACCAGGCCGTGACTTGGTGTTCGGGCTCGGAATTCTCCAACCGACCTCACCGGGAGTGCTCAGGGTCAGTTCCGAAGAAAAAGAGGCTCCGCAAGAATAGCACGATCTGTTTTGTCGTTCCCCTCACGAAACAGTTCTTCAGCTCCAGAGGGGATGGTCCATGAAACTCAACAAGCTTGGCGCGACCTTGTTCGCCGTTGCGACAATTGCTGCGCCGGTCATCGCGCAATCTTCGGCAGATTTCGAGCGCGCAGAACAATACGCACAATCTGGCAATGCCGTTGCCATGGAGGCGGCCTATGACGCCATCCTGCGCAACGATCCCGCCAATCTGCACGCCCTGGTCGGGCGTGCGACGGCCCGCTCCTGGCAGGGAGACAGACAGGGAGCGCGCAGCGACTACACAGCGGCCTTGTCCCGGGATGGACGCGATCTCGAAGCGCTGGTTGGACTTGGCTATGACTATGCGTGGGGTGGTGACTGGTCTGAGGCGGACGCAACCTTTCAGCGTGCGCTGTCGATCGCGCCGGACTTGCTGTCAGCCCGGAAAGGGCGCGCCTTCACTGCGCTCTGGTCCGGCGATACAACCCTCGCCTTGACGCGCTTTGATGCGATTGCCCGGGCCGATCCCGGCGACGCCGAGGCCTTGCGCGGTGCCGCCCAGGCCAGGTTGGCCATGGGCCAGGCCGGACGGGCTGAAGCGGCCTTCCTGGAGGCCCTCTCTGTTTCGCCCGGTGACCCGGCATCGCTTGAGGGCATTCGCGCCGCACGCAGCCTGCCTGCCCTCGTAGAGGCGAGCGTCTGGGTGGGCAACAGCGCCGAGGGGGGTGATATCGGCCTGCGCGCAGCCGAGATCGGAAGCTGGATCACGCCCGAAATGCGCATTGGAGTGCGCTATGACAATTCCCTCAGCCTCGACAATCCGGCCCTCGCCAGGGAAGGAGTCGATGCTGAGGCCTGGTTCCTGAATGCACAAATGACGTTCGACGGCCGGTTCATCGCCATCGGTGAAATCGGCACACGCGACCTGCCAGACGGTGTCGATCAGGATATCTACAAGCTTGAGGGCGTCCTGCTGGATTCAGGTCGCAGCTACAAGCTTGGTGCCCAGTTGAGCCCGACCAGCGCAGGCTATGATGATCAGCTTGTTTATGGCGGCATCGGCCTGCCGGTCTCCGAACGTATCCGGCTCGACGCGACCGTCTTCCTGTCGCGTTCGGGCGCAGCTGAAGACGAGGAGCTTCGCGGCGCTGTCTTTGGCGAATACACGAGCCCCGATCGGTGGACACTGGGCGCAGGTGTCGGCCTTGGCGATGTGTCCTCCGACACGCCCGGTGCCAGCGGTACGGTTAGCACCGCGAACCTCATCGCAACAGCACCGGTCATGGACCGCCACACGTTCAGTCTGCAGGTCCGCTGGGAAGACGCTCCGCTTACCGAATACTCATCGGTGATGGCTGGCTTCACCCTTCGCTTCCCGCGGCCATAGGAGGCGATGATGGACGGCATGCAGATCGCCATGAAGCAGATAGAATTCGAGACCGAGGCGGCCTCCAAGCTGGCGCTCTGGTCGTATCGCTCGCCCGCTTTCAAGTCGCCGACCCTGTTTGTCGTCGTGCTGGGTGTCTGGGCAGCGTGCCTTGTCTGGTTTCATCCAAGGCTCTGGTCTTTGATGGGCGTCGCTGACGCCTGGTGGGCGAAACTCAGCGTCGGCTATTTCGTCCTGTTTGCGGAACTGGCCTGGCTTTACGGCATTTACAATGTCGCCGTGGTGGTGTTCGCCGCACTCTACCGGCTCCGAAACCGCCGCGATTTCCTGGCGACTACCGAGGCGCTGTCTCTGGCGCCAACTCAAGCTGCGGTGGCTGTGCTGTACGCCACCTGCAACGATTTCGTGGAACACAGCGCGCAATCCTGCATCGACCAAGACTATCACGACTACTCGGTCTATATCCTCGACGACAGTTCCGATCCTGACATCAAGGCGCGCGTCGATGCCTTCGCCAGGGCCAATGGCCCGCGCGTACAGGTTGTGCGCCGACCCGACCGTCACGCCGCCAAGGCCGGCAACCTCAATCACGCGCTGACCCATCTGGTGAACGAACCCTTCTTCGCTATTGTCGATGCCGACGAAATCCTCCCCCCGGACTTTCTGGCGAAACTCGCTCCCCGGCTGGCGGCCGATCCCTCCTGCGGATTTGTCCAGGCCAATCACCGTGCCAGACTATGTCCCCCTTCAACGCTGGCGCGTGATATGGGGATCGGCGTCGACATCCACTGGAAATGGTACCAGCCGCTTCGAAACAAGTATGGCTTCGTCATGTTCCTGGGGCACGGCGCGCTGCTGCGCAGATCGTGCTGGGAGGAGGTCGGCGGATTCCCGGAGATCGTCAGTGAGGATCTCGGCTATGCAATCGCGCTGCGAGAGCGGGGCTATCACGGCTTCTTTGCTGAAGACGTGTTGTGCGACGAGGAGTTTCCCGAAACCGTCAGAGCCTTTCGCGTGCGCCATGTGAAATGGACGCGCGGAACCTGTGAATTCCTGCTGCAGTGGACGGGACGCCTTCTGCGCTCGCGGCGCATCACGACGGCCGAGAAACTCGATATTCTGTTTCCGACGCTCAACCTGCCCATGACGTTCTTCTTCTTCCTGTTCATGGTCAATGCACAGTTCCTGTTTCCGTTCGTCCTCGGAGAGTTCCGCACCCTGACATTCGAACTGGGCGGATCTCAGCTGCAGGTGCCGGTCCTGTCCATGAAGGACGAGATGAACGCCGTGTTCGGGCTGGATTTCTACGCGATCACGGTGCTCACCGTCCTTGCTCCGGTGCTGTGTTTCATTGTCGAGCTGTGGCGGCGGCCGTGGACGCTCCTGCGCTTTCTGACCCATAGCGCATCGCTCTACGCCGCGCTCAGCCCGCTCACCTTTATAAGCGTTCTCGGCTTCGCGCTGACAAGAAAGGCACGCTTCCTGGTCACCGGTGACACGGCGGGCAATGGCGCGGCATCCCTTTCGAAATTCTGGAGTGAAACCCACCCGGACACCTGGGGTGTGCGCGGGTTTGAGCTCTTTGCGGCACTGACGTTCGCAATCGCCGCCATTGTCGGTTTCCAGATCAGCTTTCTCGGCCTTGCGGTCGGCTTCGCCTTGCTGCCGATCATGCATTCGGTTGGCTGGTCGCCGCGTCCGGTCAGGGTGCTGGTCTGGGTGCCGTTCAGTCTCATTCTCGCAGGCATCGGGCTTGGCTCACTCGGTGTTATGGGGCTGGCCCCGGTCTTCTTCGGCTTTGGGTTTCACTTCTGATGTCTCGCTCTTGCATTTCAAGTCGTTTAAGGTTGAGAGATTACCAGTACGGATGGGCTTTCACGGGTGACAGACTTGGAGAAGCGTCGGCTCAACTGTCCTGCCGGTACGGTCCTGTTCCGGCCTGAAGAAGCCTGCCCGGGATTTGTGATCGTCAGGTCCGGCACGATCCGGGTGTCGCTCACCGCTGCGAATGGACGTGAAATCGTGCTTTACCGCGTGCGGCCTGGCGAAGTTTGTTTGCAGACCTTCTCCTGCCTTGTCGAAGGCCGTACCTATTCAGCTGAAGGCATCGCCGAAACCGAGCTTGATGCTGACATCGTCGCTCCGTCTGCTTTCCGCTCGCAAATGGAGTTGGATGCGGCTTTTCGCGACAACATCCTCAGGGCGGTGGCGCATCGTTTTGCCGATTTCGAGCAACTCGTGGAGGATGTTGCACTGTCAGGCTTCGATGTGCGGCTCGCTCGGGCCCTTCTGCGTCTGGCTGATGCCGCAGACCTGGTCCATGCGACCCATGACGCGCTGGCGGCTGAAACGGGCTCTGGCCGCGCTGTGGTCAGCCGGCAACTGGGTGAGTTCGTGCGAAAGGGTCTGGTCTCACTCTCTCGCGGCGAGGTGCACCTGATCGACCTCGGCCGCTTGCGTGCGATCGCGGAAGCGGCTGATTAGCCGGTCTTGGCGCTGAGTCACCAGTTCTTCGTTTTGAGTGTTCAGCATGATGAGATGTTCTCGGGCGCGCCTCTTGGCTTGTCATGGACGGAAAGCCACAATGAGGGACGATCATGGGGTGCCGAGTGTTCGTTATTTGCTTGAGAGCCGACGACAAGGTCGCAAACTAGCGCCACCGTCAGCTCGACTTCTATCGAACGCCAAAATCGCTGGTTGGCCTCCAAAGGGCTTGCGGCCCCATTCTGGCTAAACTGCATCCGATTTTTCGGGATCTTAACGATCTGAGGGCCGATGGATACAGCCACCCATCTTTGAAGCAGGCGGCGGAAGACAGCGCCGCTTTGATCGTGCTTTGTACGCCGACTAGTGCGAATACCTTGAGGGTAAACTAGGAGTGCGGGACCTGTCTTCGTCTCGGTCGCGAAGACCGTATACTGCCGGTCATCGCGCCTGTGCCGCGCCTGCGATCCAGCCCATCACCGAAACAAGCCGCTCAGGCGGCGATCCTGCTGCTACTTTCACGGCGATATCCGCAATGCTGATAGCCTTCAGGCGATCGCGCCAGGCCGTTTCCGCATCGAGAAACGCTGCCGCAATCGGGCAAAGCGCGGCGCAGTCCATACGGGCCAGCCCGCAGGGTCCATTTTGCCTGATCTCTGTACAGCGAAATGCGGGACGCGCGCCTTCAATCGACTCCGTCACGTCCCATAACGAGATCTCGGCAGGCGGCCGCGCCAGCCAGTAGCCGCCGCGCGCGCCGCGCGCGCTTTCCACGAGTCCGGCTTTCGACAGTGCCTGCAACTGTTTGGCCATGTAGGCGGGTGGCACGCCGTGAAAGGTCGCGAGCGCCTCGGCTGAAAGACCCGCGCCTTCTGGCAGCGCAGCCATCAACGTTGCTGCGTGCACGGCCCACTCCACGCCTTTCGTCATTTGCATTGCTTGACTCGCCTCATTGTATTACAGATGATAAATATCTTAATTGTCTGAATAAGAAGAATCGACATGTCTCGCACACTGATTCAAGCACACCGGTTTCTCGCTGCCGGGCTCGCCGTGTTCATCCTGTCGCATTTGCTGATCCATTCGTTGTCGATCTTCGGACCGGACATGCATTTGAGTGTTCTCGGCGCCTGGCAGCGGATTTATCGCAATCCGGTGGTCGAGCCACTCCTTATCGCCGCCATCCTTTTACAGGTCGTCATCGGCGCCCGCTTGCTTGCACGCCGCTGGAAGAAACCGGGCAAGGGCTTCTGGGGCTGGGCTCAACTGGCCAGCGGCGCCTATCTCGCCATGTTTCTCATCCTCCACACTTCGGCAGCCCTGTCGACGCGATACATTCTGGGACTTGATACGAATTTCTATTGGGCCGCCGCGACACTCTTGATCGAGCCGTTCAAGTTTGCGTTCCTTCCCTATTACGCGTTCGCGATCCTTTCGTTCTTCACACATCTGGCGTCCGCCATCCGGTTTGGTTGGCCAGAACGTGCGGGAACGGTGCCGGGCCTGCTCATCGCAGCCGGAGCCGCCATCAGCTTGCTGATCGTCGCCACGTTCAGCGGCGGCGTTTACAAGATCGAATTGCCGGCTGAAAACGCGATCTATTTCGAGCGCCTGGGACTTTGATACAAGGCGGAATGTCGCCGGATTGGACGTCGCGGCCCTTGGGACGTAGAGCGCGAAGCGATATCCGACATCACAGGACCCGGACATGTTCAGTCCCGGGAAGTGATGGGCTGGATTGTTGATGAAGCGGTTTGGCTGATCGGTCCAGCATTTGTTGACGTATTCGAAGACGGTCAGCCCCCGGAGCGTTTTGAGACGCTTGGCGAAGTTGTAGGCGTTCACGAAGGTGTCGAGGTGCTGACGAAGCTGGTCATGTGAGGCGTAGTGGTATCGCTTGATGGTGGCCTCTTTGAGGGTCAGGTTCATGCGCTCGACCTGACCGTTGGTCCAGGGATGTCCCACCTGGGTCAGCCTGTGCTCGATACCGTGTTCCCGGCAGCGTATGTCGAACATGTGGGTCATGTATTGTGCTGTCGGCCCGTCGGCATATCGCGGCGGGAAAGTGAACTGGATGCCATTATCGGTCAGAACCGTGTGGATCTTGTAGGGGCAGGCTTCGATCAGGGCTTCGAGGAATGTCGAAGCTGTCTTCCGGTTTGCCTTTTCCTCGAGCCGGACGAAGACGAATTTCGACGTCCGGTCGATGGCCACGAACATGTGCAGCTTTCCATCATCGGTGCGCACTTCGGCGATATCGATATGGAAGTAGCCGATGGGATAGGGTTTGAAGGCCTTTTTCGGTTCAGCCTCTGCCTTCAGGTCCGGCAGCCTGGAGATGTCGTGGCGCTGGTAGAGGCGATGCAGGCTGGAGCGGGTCAGATGCGGGATCGTTGCCTGCAACGCATACAGGCAATCGTCCAGCGGCAGGAGCGTGTGCTTTCGAAACGCAACGCACGCGGCCTCTTCCTCCGGCGACAGGCTGGTTGAGCGCGGGTTCTTCGGCCCCATGGGGGCATCTTCAACGCTCTTGCGCGAACGCCACTTGCGCACCGTCTTCTGGTTTATGCCGTACTGCTCGGCGAGCTCCGCGACCGAAGCTTTCGATCGCTGTATCGCTTTTCGGACGGCGTACGTGGTCGTGGCGCACTCGTGTA
>CAYXQV010000029.1:0-1581 GCA_964467505.1 uncultured Hyphomonadaceae bacterium
CCAACGAGGATAATCAATCATGCGCAGCCTGTGTCTCGCCCTGCTTCTCGCCTGCCTGTTTACCGCTCAGGCATCCGCGCAAAACCTGGGGCGGGTGTTTGGCCCGGACGTGGCACGCGATGATCGCGGCGCCGCATATCGCTTCGCCGTGTCCGGTGAGAACGCAAATGGCGACTCCAGCTATGCTCAGCGGCTGCATTACCAGCGCGCGGTGAGCGATACGCTGCGCTGGCGCGCCATCATCAATTTCCGCGACCGCCCCGGAAGCGATTTCGAGCTCGACCATGTGCAGGGAGAGTTTCTCTGGCAGTTGATCGAACGCACGCCCGGCGGCTTTTCAAGCGGCCTGCGCCTCGATACGCGGCTGAGCGAGGGCGACAACACCCCGCACCAGCTGGGCATCAACTGGACCAGCCAGTGGGTGCTGGACAATGGCTGGCGCGCACGCGCCATACTCCTGTTCGACAGGGATATCGGCGAGGACGCGCGCGACGATGTTTTCGTCCAGACGCGCGCAAGGCTGTCACGCCGGCTGGAAAATGGCGTGCGCATCGGTCTTGAGAGCTTCAACAGCTTTGGCGGCCTTGATGCCGGCTTTGGAAGTTTTGACGACCAGCGCCACCAGCTCGGCCTGGCCGCTGACATCCCGCTCGGCGAGGGATGGGGCGTGGGCGCCGGGCTACTACTGGGCGTTTCGGACGCTGCGCCCGACCATGACGCGCAGCTGCGTGTCAGCCGCAGCTTTCCGGTTTCGCGCTGACAGACAGTCAGACACAGTCGGACAAAGGCCGGGAAAGCCGCGCCGGCCCGCGGTGAGGTGCGGACCAGCGCGGCACTGTCGGGGCGTGGGACCGGCTTTCAGGTGGGGGACGGCCGACCCACGCCCCTTCAGCCCCCCGGCAAATGCGTCATGCCAGCGCCATGCTGACCACAGTGTGAACGCCTCGGTTGTATCTCGTTCATCCTGCCACCTCAATTCTCGCCAACAAGCGCGGTCACCGCAGCGACTAGTTCGCTATCGCTCATCTCCTCAGGCACGCGCCGAACACTGGCTTGCCGCAGGGCCGACAGCTCCCTGACCAGCCTGTCAAGCCGGGCCGCCTCACCCAGCGCTTTGCGTGCGGCTTCGAAATCTCCCGCATCCGCCGCGAGCAGCGCCGCTTGCCGTGCCTGGCGCGCCGCAAGCTCCGGCGAGGGCGATGGCGGCGATGGCGCAGGCGCACCATGAAGATCCAACAGCCGCCAGCCATCCGCGCGCGCCCAGTTCCTGAGCGTGGTGCGTGAGAGTTTAAGCTCGCGGGCGATGTCCGATTGCGTCCATCCCTCAAGGGCCAGTTTTCCGGCCTGCGCGCGCAGGCGCTCGAAATCCGCACGCGTGCGGTTTGTCGGTTCTGTCATGTTGCCACGATTGCCACGGCCTGAAAGCCGGTCGGACAGGGCTGCGAAATACCGTCCCGGCACGCCCCGGACGGGCGCGGTTCATTGCGCCGGAGACAAGAGACCTTCGGAGATCATCTGCACATGCTGCCAGTCCTCTGGCGTGTCGAGCTCGCACCACAAATGCCCCTCGATCGAACAGGT
>CAYXQV010000029.1:1681-16995 GCA_964467505.1 uncultured Hyphomonadaceae bacterium
GCCTGGTTGAACAGCGTGTCGCCATTCAGCAGCAGGAAACCGCCGGTCATCTGCTCGCGCGCCATCCAGCAACTGGCAAGATTGTCAGCGACCTGGAAGAACGGATTGAACAGGGTCGAAACCGACATTTTCCCCTGCCATCCCCTGATATCGTCCTCGACCAGTTGCGGCATGAAGCCGGTGATCACCGTGGCCTGCTCGATACCGGCCCCATTCAGCATCTCAAGCTGGTGACGCAGCACGCTCCTGCCGCAGAATTCAAGCAGGCATTTCGGCCGGCTCTCGGTCAACGGCAGCAGGCGCGAACCGCGCCCGGCACTCAGTATGATGGCTTTCAAGATCAGGTACCCTTTCCGATAGGAACAGGTGGCAGGGCAACCTCGTCCATGTCGAGATTGATGATGGACAGACCTTGCAGGCCGGCCTCGTGGCGCAGGCGCGCGGACGGATTGGCGGCCAGGCCCCGGTCGGCGAGACGCAACAGGTCAAGATCGGTGACATGGTCGCTATAGATGGTCAGCGGGCGCGCAATGTCGCCTTGTTCAAGCGCCTGGCTGACACGGCGCAGCTTTTCTTCACCATAACAATTGATGCCCGCCACGCGCGGGCCTCCCGCCTGCCCTTCCCGCCAGTCGGTGCGCGTGCAGATAACCCGGTCGATTGCCAGGGCCTCGGCAATCGGCACCGCGATGAAATCGCTGGACGCGGTGGCAAGACACAGCTCGTCTCCGCCCGTCCGGTGGTTTTCGATCAGCGCACGCGCACCTGTTCGCAGGCCATTGGCGACCTCTGCCTGCGCAAAAGCGCGTGCCTCGGACTCGATCAGCTCGCGGCCCGCCCAGGCCAGGCTGGCAAGGAACCTGTTCTTGATCTGCGTGCGATCCAGGAGGCCGGCCTTGTGCGCCAGGCCATTGCCTGCAAGCCACGCAATACCGCCCCAGAATGCCGGGCGATAGCGATTGACGCGCCAGATGAAACGCATCCAGGTCGGCTGGCGCGTCAGTGTCCGGTCAAGATCGAAGATAGCCGTTCCGGGCATCCGCCTATTGCTCCAGCCACGAGGTTGCCGGCAGGCGAGCCAGCATTGCCTGCGTCAGCCTCACGCCATGAAAGGCCAGACAGAAGGCCGTCCAGCCCGCGACCAGCAGGAAGCCGGTTTCCGGAATGCCGGCGAGCGCTGCCAGCGTGAAGATAAGCAGGTTCGGGTTCCGCCGCGCCGTGATCTCCCGCATTACCGAATCCACCGGACGCCAGACATGGATATGAAAGCCGAACCGGTGCAGGAAGGCGCCCTCCTGCAGCCGGTTGAGCACATAACCCGCCAGGATCACACCGAGCGCTGCGGTCAGGACGCCGGGCTCATGATGCGTCCCTTCGACCTGCAGACCCTGATGGATCGCCCAGTACCAGAATGGCGGATGAATGAGATCGATTCCATGGTCATAGACATTGCCCCATTTCGAATAGGTCATTGTCGTGCGGGCCAGTTTGCCATCAACCGTATCCAGGAAGGTCATCGCCCAGCCCGCCGCAATGGCCGGCAGCCAGGCACCAATCCAGAACAGCCAGAACGCCAGGACAACAAGCACCAGGCTGAACGTTGTCACCATGTTCGGGCTCAGGCCGGCGGCCGCTGCCCAGCGCGTCACGTGAAAGGCTGGCCAGGGCCAGGCATATTTGGTCACCAGGTCGGTCACACCCTTGTAGGCGCCGCGGAACTGGCGCCGCTCGATCTGACCCGGCGCGCTGGTGAAGAGTGAAAGCGCATAAGGCGCCTCGGACTTGCGCAGGGCCGCATTGTAGTCGGTGGCGATGTCCGTCATGGAAACCGGCCTCAGCCCGAGCGCGCCTATTGCAGCGTCATCGACCGGCTTGCTGACGAGTGCGCGGGCCGCCCGGTGCTGGTCTGGCGCGCCGTGCGCCAGGTGGATGGCCGCCACACGCCGCTCGCCGGTCACTTCGTCATCGATGATGAGCGCGATACCGTCCTGCGACAACAGCCCGACCTGCACCGCAGGAGAGAGGAACCAGTCAGCTCCGACGATCAGCGCGCCATCCTCGCAAACGCCATCTGCGCCAGCCTTGAGCCATGCCCGCCGCTGCCACTCATGGACCTCCAGCCCCCAGATACGTCCGGGCACGCTTGCGACCAGCGCGACATTCCGATTGGGTTTGCTCATTTCAGGGTCCGGGATCTATTATTGCTGCGAGACCTGTGTCTAGCGGCTCAATCAATGCACTTAAAGGCGGTCAGTATGGGAATTGACAGAAATGTGACATTCACGAAATTCAACGGGCCCGACACGCTGGTCGCCGATTATGAGCACTGGTGCGTTCTGGCGAGACCGAAACAGGTCACGCTTGGCGCGCTGGTTCTGTTGTCCAACAGCGCGCATGAATCCTTCAGCGCCCTGCCCGCCGACGCCTTCGGGGAACTGGCAATCGTCACCCGGGATATCGAAACCGCGCTTGCCGGTTTTGTCGCTCCCGAAAAGATGAATTACCTGATGTTGATGATGGTCGATCCGCATGTGCATTTTCATGTCATTCCGCGCTATCACGATCTGCGCGTGTTCGCCTCGGTCGAATTTCGCGATGCCGGCTGGCCCGGCCCGCCAGATCTTGGATCGGGAGTTGGCGATGAGGGCGTTGTGGCATCGGTGCGTGACGGGCTCAGGGCGCTCTGGCCAGAGAAGCGCTGAAGGCTGCGCAGCGCCAGCCCCATCACCAGGGCGAGGGCGAGGGTTTCTCCGCAAATCGCGGCCCAGCCGAGACTGTCAAGACCGAACCGCCCCGCCAGAACGGGCACCAGCCCCAGGAACAGGGCAAGCCCGCACAGCCGCGCCGCAAGTGCCATCGCCGGACGGTTGAACGCGTAAAGTATCGGATGATACGGAACTGCTGCCGCGCTCAGCGTTCCGGCGAGCAGCAGCAGGACGATGAGACCTGCCGCGCCGCCATAGGCCTCACCCAGAAGGCTGGCGAGCAGGTCAGCGCCCGACAGGGCAAGAAGTCCGGCTATCACCAGGCCAATCGCCAGCAGGACCAGGCTGGAGCCCATCGCAAGCCGCCGCATGCGCGGCCCCTCGCCATCATTCAGCAACCGCGCAAATTCAGGATGCACGACGCGGTCGAACTGGCTGACCGCACGTGCGAACAGGTCGGCAATCTGGTACGAAATCCGATAGATTGCAGAGGCTCCCGGCCCGAAAACCGCACCGGCCAGCAGGGTCGGCAGGTGCTGGCTGGCAGTCTTCACGCTGGAATCGAAGTTCGAGAACAGCGCAAACCGCCACAGGCCCGGCTCAGTCGCCTGCAGCCAGCGCCCGAGCCGGAACAGCTCGCCAAGCTGGCCCTGTCGGGCAAGCGACCTCAATGCCAGCAAAGGCAGCGAGATATAGGTCAGGAAAGACGCAGCGAACCAGACAAGCATATAGCCGGCAAGACCCGCGCCCATGAGCGCGCAAAGCGACACACCCACCAGCCGGCTGGCCGGCAGCACCAGCGTTTGCATGCTGAGCAGGTCAAAGCGGTCGCTCAGGCGCAAAAAGCCGGTCGCCGCAGAGGTCTGGTTGAAGATGATCAGCCCGCAATAGGCCAAGGCCGGGCCAAGATATCCCGGTGGCATGCCAACCAGTTCATAGGCAAACGGCATGATGAGAACGCCCGCAAGGGCGGCAAATGCCGCACCGACAATATCCAGCGCAATGGCAAAGCGCAGCAGCCTGTGCAGGCCCGGCCAGTCCCCCCGGCTCATCGGCTCGACACCGCGATTGACCACCAGCTGCCAGGAATTGAAGCTCAGAAGGCCCGAAAATGACGCGGCATAGGCGTGCAGCAGCAAAAGTGCACCAAACTCGACCGGAGGCAGGACATTGCCGAGAATGACGAGCACGACAAGCCCGACAAGCGCAGCGGTCAGCTTGCCGCCAAACAGCATACCGGTATTGCGCGCTATGCGTGCCGACAGACTGTCGCCCTGCGCCGGAGACCCGCTTGCGCGCCCCATTTTACAGGTCCCCTGGCGACATGATCGCGCGGACCAGGGCGAGATCTTCGGGCTTGTCCACATCGATTGCGGCATGCGCATGGTCGAGCATCACCGGGCTGAGCGAGCAGCCGAGCCGGCGCGAAAGCACGCGAAACACGCTATCCATGCTGATGCCCGGCCGCAGGATGCGCAAGGCACTCAGCAGGCCGAAACGCCGCGCAATTCTTGCCGGGTGCTTGCGGTCATGCTCGGCCTGGCGCCAGAAATCGATGGCTTTTCCCGCTCGCGGCGAAGTCAGCAGGAACAGGTTGCAGCCGGAGACTTTCGCGCCGCCAATCGGGAAATAGGTGCGCACGGCTTCGGGATAAGCCGCTTCGATCGTGGCGCGCGTCGCCAGGCCAAATGTAAGGTCCGCACCGCTCGCCAGTGAGGCGTCGAGGAAATCTGCAATAATGGCCGGCGTCAGAAGGGGATGATCGCAGGTCGTCACCAACAGTGGAAAACGCCCGATCGCCTCCATGGCAGCAGCAACTGAAGCGGCGGGGCCACCGGGCTGCGCGGGCAGGTATTCAAGGCGCGCGCCGGTCGCGCTGCCGGAAAGCCGGGCACGCGTGGTTTCATGCGCCCCGGCGATATGGACAGGCGGCTCCAGCCCGCTATCGCCAAGTGCGCCGAGCACATGGTCGAGCATTGCGCGGTCATTGATCGCGATCTCGGCCTTGCTGGCCACGCCTTCCTGCTGGCAAAGCCGGCTCGGCGCCGGCCTCTCGCCTGCCAGGACCAGCACGGATACAGGCAACGGGCCGGACCTCACAGCGTTTCCAGCTCCCGTTCATAAATCCGGTAGGTCTTGTAGCGTTCGCAATCCTGCAGACGGGTGAAGGCAATCATGTCCTGATTGGTTTCGAGCAACCAGGAAAACTCGAACGCGCGCACGCCGCGGCGATGCTGTGCAGCAAGCGCAGCATCGCCAGCCGCCGACAGCGCCGCTATGCCGCGACGGGTCTTGTGAAACTGCTTGCGAAGGCCGGCGAGCGGGATGCGGGCCGAACGCGTCCCCTGCAGCTTGAGCCGGTTGACCAACTGCAACCATCCAAACGGCAACAGCCGCCCGTCCAGTCCTTCAATGGCTTCATTGATATTCGGGACGATCAGCATGAAAGCTGCTGGCTCACCATCCACCGAGGCGATCCACACACTGTCTTCGCGCAGGAGCGGGCGTATTTCGCTGGCCAGGTGTCGTATCTGGTCAGCGTCAAACGGCACAAACCCCCAATTGTCGGACCAGGCATCATTGAAGATGTCCATGACCAGCGCGACTTCCTCGTGGTAGCGCGCATGCCGGATCGGACGGATCGAGATGCCGGGATCCTTCGCGGCAGTGGTCACAAGGCGCTCGGTCACCGGGTGGCGCACATAGGTGTCGCCGAAGCTGCAGATATAAGCGTGCATGTCCATCGCCGCAGTGAACCCCAGCGCTTCAAGGCTCGCACCATAATCAGCACGGCCATGCCCCATCATGATCATTGGCGGCGTGTCGAACCCGTCGACAAGCAGGCCGCACTCCTCGTTGACACTGAAACTGAACGGCCCGGCCAGGCGCTTCATGCCGCGCTTTCCCAACCAGCCCGCAGCAGCATCAACCAGAGCGGCGACAAGCTCGCGGTCGGGTTCGATCGTGTCAAGAAAGCCGAAATGCCCACACGCGGGATCGTGGCGTTCCAGATGCGCCCGGTTGATGATTGCCGCGATGCGCCCGACGACCCTGCCACCGCGCCGGGCGAGGAAAAGCTGGTGCTCGATCAGGCTAAGCCCGGGATTTGATTTCGGGTCGAGCTGCGCTGTCCGTTCAAAGCGCAGCGGCGGGCGCCATGCCGGAAGATGACGATAGGCCTCATAGGGTACCGAGACAAAGGCCGCACGGCCCGCGCGGTCGCTGACCGGCTCGACTGTCACCGCGTCACGGCCCGTTGCCGGCGCCGTATGGCGGTGTCCGGCCAGGCTCATCGGCGCAGGTCCAGCACCATGCGCCGCCCGTCCGGCCCCACCTCGAAAGCCGAATCCTCGAATTTCGGATAGCCGAAGCCGAGCTTCCTGTTGCTGGACAGCGCGAAGGGTTCAGCCGGCATGCGGTTCCATTTCTGGTCAAGGTCGCGGTCGGCATCCTCGTCGAGATAGGCGGCGAGCGCATAGCGGCCCGGCTCGGGAATGTCGAAGCAGACGGTCTGCTGGCCCTGCTCTGCCGGCACGCGGATCCGATGCAGCCGCGAGTCCTTTTTCAGGAACGCCCTTTCGCTGGGCGTGTAGATTTCGACGGTAAGGATACCTCCGGGCTCGACCCCGTTGACCGCCACCTCGACCTGTAAGGGCGTCGAACCACACCGCGCAGCGCTTTCATGGGGCCGGATATCGAGCGATCCCGAAGGCGCAGTGACAGCGCCAAGCTGGGTCATGGCGAGGCCGAAAACCGCGACAAATATGGCTGACATGATTGTCTCCCTTGTTCACAAATCCGTCACACGCCTAGTATGTCTCTGGCTGGCCGCGAAGAAAAGGATACAGATGGAATTGTCAGTATCGTGATCGATCTCACAGCGAACCGTAAACAGCAACGCCGCAGCCCCCAAGGGAGTAGTACCATCAGTAGACTGATCGACAGATATCTGTTTCGCGACTGCCTGCACCTGTTCGCGGGACTTTGCGGGCTTGTCGTGTCCATTCTCCTGATTGAACGCCTGATCCGCATTGTCGAGATTGTCTCCAATTCCGACAACGGCACTGTGGCTTCGTTTCGGATGATTGTCGACCTCATACCGCATTACCTCCAGCTGGCGATCCCGGCAGCGCTGTTCCTCGCAATGATCATCTCGGTCGACCGGATGAGCCGCTCTGGTGAACTTGTGACGATGCTGTCGGCGGGCCTGTCGCTGCGCCGCCTGTCGAGCCCCTATTTCCGACTGGCCATACTGGCTGCCGGAGCAACCCTGCTGGTCATGGGGTTCCTGCAGCCGCTCGGACGATACGATTATCGCCAGACCGTCAACAGCATCCAGACGCAATCCTTCAGGGCCGCCTTCCAGGAGGGACGTTTCGTGCGGATGGACAATCTCATAGTGTGGACCGATTTCCGGGATTTTGCCGGCCGCACCCTCGGCGAGACCTTCATCCTCGAAACCCATCCCGACGGCAGCGAACGGTTTATTTCCGCAGCGTCTGGAGCCCTGCAGGAAAGCCGCCCGGGTGAGTTCGCCCTGCAACTGGAAAATGGCAATGGGGCCACGCTGGCGCCACCCGGCCAGAACGATGTGCCATCCACGCAGGCACTGCAGTTCGATAGCCTGGTCTGGCCAGTTGATTCGCAGGCGACGCCGTTTCGGCCCCGCGGCAAGGATGAACGTGAGCTGACCCTGCTCGAACTGGCCGATGTCTCATCCTTCGCGAGCGTCGAGCAAACCGCGGCGCGCGCCGCACTGCATGACCTGCTGAGCCGCGCCATTCTGGTCCTTGTCCTGCCCCTGATTGCAGTTCCGCTTGGCCTCAACCTGGGTCGCCACCCCCGGGCCGGCGGAATCGTGACCGGCGTCATCATCCTGCTCATCGTGCAGAAAACACTCGAATACGGGCTTCAGATGGCCAGGACAGGTGCAATCCCCGCCTGGGCTGGATCGTGGCCCGTCGTCATTCTCACCGCGCTTGTCGGTGCAATGATGTTCTCGCGCACCGCCGGAACGTCCATCTTGAGCGTCTCGCGACCGCGCGAGGCGCGAAACGAAAATCTCGTCCTGACCCCGAGGGAAATGGCAGGATGAACCGGCTCAGCCTCTATCTGTCGCGCCTGTTCCTGGGGCGCCTTGCCGGTGTGGCATTTGCGGTGATCGCACTGGTCAGCCTGCTCGATTCGCTCGGCAACAGCGAACTCCTGCCGGAAGACGCCGGTCTGCAGGAGCGCCTGCGCTTTGCCATGCTGCGCCTGCCGATCATTTTCGACAGCACCTTCCCCATCATCATCTTCCTGTCGGTCCTTGTGACCTATCTTTCCGTCATTCGCCGCAATGAGATCGTGGCGCTCCTGGCCTTCGGGCTTTCTGTCTTCGGCCAGTTGCGCGCGCTGGCTCCCTGCCTGCTCCTCGTCGGCGCAGCCGGCGCGGCGATCGTCTCGCTGACCAGTCCGCCCGCCGCCCGCACCCTGAGCGACTGGCTCGGCCCGCAGGTGCTGATGCCGCAGGCGGGCGATCACGAGGCGGTCTGGATTTCCGAACCGGACCTGCTGGTCCGCATCGGAAACATTTCGCAGAACCGGCTTGAGGCCGTGACCTTCTTTGAGCGCTCCGCGCAGGGTCAGGTCATCGCCGTCAGCCGGGCGGACAGTGCGGTGTACCAGGCCGACCGCTGGCAGCTGGAAAACATGACACGCGTTCACGCGGCAAGCCCCGGCAATGGCCCGCCGCCTGCCACATGGAATACGCGGCAAACGCCCGAAAGCCTTTTCAAGCTGCAAACCTATCCGCGCTTCCTGTCAATCAACGACCTGATCCAGCTTTACGGGCTGCGCGGTTCAGGCAGCCGCCCGTCCAGTGCTTACCTTGTCTGGATCATCGACCGGCTGACAATGCCCCTGCTCGCTGTTGGACTTCTCTTCCTTGCGCTGCCGGTCATGCAGCGTGCCGGGCGGCGAGACACCGGCGAGATCGCGGCGGTGATGGCGCTCGGCCTCGGTTTTTCCTTCCTGATAGGCGACGGCATTTTCACCACGCTCGCGGAATCCGGCGTGTTCAACGGATGGGTTGGCGCTCTTGGCCCGCTTGCCTGCCTTTACCTGGCCGGGTTCTGGCTTGCCCTGCGCACCGAGGGGGCGAAGTGATGGAAAGGGTCGCCCTGATTGCAAATGCCCGCAGCCACCTTGTCGCCACGAGGGGCTCGCGGCTTGCCGAAGTTTCCCGCCAATATCGCTCAACGCCGCAAGTCTGGTTCGACACGATGGCTTCGTTCAGCGCCAGGATCGAAGACCTGCTGGAAACCGGCCATGACACCTTCATAATGGAGGGCGGGGATGGAACCGTCCTGGCTGCCCTGACGAGCTGCTACAATCATGATCCGCAGGCCTTCGGCAGGCTCCGCTTCGCGATCCTGCCCGGCGGAAGCACCAATCTCGCCCATGAAAAGCTGGGCCTGAAAGAGCCCTCCGTCGAGCGCGTTCTGTCGCTGATCGCCTCGCTGCGGACCGACGGCGCTGCTCGCGCGCGCGTCACCACCCATCCGACGCTGGTGATCGAGGCCGGCGAGCATGCCCCCGCGCAGGTCGGCTTCCTGCTGTCGACCGGCTCACTTGCGCTCGGCATGGACCATGTCCAGCGGCACATGTTCAAAGACGGCTCGCGCGGCGCGGCGGCGATTGCGCTGTCACTGCTGAGACTGGCAGCGCACCCGTATGATTATCTCGCAGCCGACGGCAAACCGCTGCTCAGGCCGACCTGGATCGAGGCGCAACTGCCAGGCGCCACATTCCCTGCCGGCCCGCACGCTTTCAGCCTCGTATCGACCCTGAGCTCGTTCACGCTGGGAATTTCCCCCTTCTGGGGCGGTGGCAACGGGCCAATCAACTTTACCCATGCCGCCTGGCCGCCAGAAAAGCTGCGCCGCGCGATCCTGCGAGCCGCCACCCGGCGCAACATGCAAAAGCTCGAAAACAGCGGATATCGCAGCCTCACCGCCGATGCCCTCACAATCAGGGTTGATGGCCCTGTCATGCTGGATGGGCAACGCCTTGACCTGGCGCCGGGCACCGAAATCCGCGTGACAACCAGCGCAGAAGTCAGTTTCCTCAGATGAAGACAAATGATCCACTCCCGGCAATAAGGCGCCAGATCGCTGGCGAACAGCAAAGCCTGCCACCTGCGGCGCAGCAAATGGCCCGCGCGATACGCCGCGAGCATCGCGGATGCGTGCGCGCCCTGCTGTTTTACGGCTCCTCACTGCGCGAGGGAGATGAAGCCGGCAGAATGCTTGACTTCTATGTCCTGGTTGATCGCTATCGCGATGTCCATGGCCGCGGCCTTCGCCAGCTGGCCAGTTTTCTCATTCCGCCAAGCGTGCATTATCTCGAACTGCCTTGCGCGAGCGGCCCGCCGCTGCGTTGCAAATATGCCATCATGAGCGAAGCGTCCTTTCATCGCCGCACCGGTGGAGGCGCATTCGAGTCCATGCTCTGGGGCCGCTTTGCCCAGCGCGTGACCATAGACACAGACAGTCCGGAACGTTTCGACAGGCTGGTCGACACACTGGCGCGCGCCTGTCTCCACCTTGCTGAAGAGACCCTGCCGCTGCTCAAGGCGCCGGGCGATATCGAAGGGATCTGGGCGCGCGGCCTGTCGGAGAGTTACCGCACCGAATTGCGCCCGGAAAATGCCCCGCAGCGCGCACGCGAACTGGTCGCTCGCTTTCCCGAACGCTATGGCGCCATGAGCGACGCGATCTTCGGCAGCTGCGCGGCAAGCCGGGCCGCAGCGATTGCCTCGACCGGCTGGCGTCGGCGGCAGGTCTGCCGGATGCGCTGGGCGCTGCGCCGGGTTGTCGGAAAGGTCATGGCCGGCCTGCGCGTGATCAAGGCCGCCTTCACCTTCGATGCAGGTCTTGATTATGTGCTCGAAAAGATCGAAAGCCACGCGTCAAGGCCGGTCAAGATCACTGACAGCGAACGCCGCCACCCCCTGCTGCATTCACCACTGATCGCCTGGAAATTGCTGAGAGCAAGGGTGCTTCACTGATATCGGGGAATTGATACCACGCACGCGGCCGCGTCATTGAAGGCGCGAGAAAGCCGCGATGATGGCGTCGATATCCTCGGGCGAATGGGCCGCCGACACGCTCAGGCGCAACAGCGACATTGCATGCGGGGTCGCCGGCGGGATTGCGAGATTGACATAGATGCCGTCGCGCAGGAGCGCGTTCCATTGCCTGACAGCTGTGTCCTGGTCTGGCCGCGGCAGGGCGATGACCGGGCCAGGTGCCGACGCTGGCTCGAAACCGGCGCGGCGCAACCCCTCATGCAGCTGTCTTGCGCGCTCACCAAGCGTCTCGCGCAGCCCTGGATCGCTGCGAATTTGCGCCAGCGCCGCGCGCGCAGCCGCGATATTGGCCGGCGAGCCCGACGCAGTGAACAGATAGGGCCGGCTCATCAGCCGGATGAATTCCAGGTCAGCATGGCGCGAGACACAGAAGCCGCCAATGGAAGCAAAGCTCTTGGAAAAGGTGCCTGACAGGAAGTCGACCTTGGCGAGCACGCCCTGCTCGGCCGCAACGCCCTGCCCTGTCTTGCCGAAACACCCCACCGAATGGGCCTCGTCCACATAGAGATATGCGCCGTTGCGATGGGCCACATCGACAAATTCGGCCAGCGGGGCAACATCGCCCAGCATCGAGTAAAGGCCTTCCACGACAACCAGACGCGCGCCCTCGCCTGGCAGTCTTGCCAGCCTGCGGTCGAGATCTTCCGGGCTGTTGTGGCGAAACCGGATCGTCGCGGCATCGCTCAGCCGGCAGGCATCATAGATACAGGCATGGCTGTCGGCATCGATGAGGAGATGGTCGCCCTTGCCCGCCAATGCGCTGATGGCCGCGAGGTTTGCCTGGTAGCCGGTGGTGAAAATGATTGCGGAACGGACTTTGAAAAAGTCGGCAAGCTCGGCTTCGAGCTGCGCATGGATGCCATATGTCCCGTTGGCCAGCCGGCTGCCGGTCGTGGCTGTGCCATGCTCTCGCAAGGCTGCACTGGCCGCCTCGATGCAGGGCTTTGAATAGGTCAGGCCGAGATAATTGTTGGTCCCCGCCAGCAGCACGTCGCGATCGCCGACGCGCGCGCGCGTAGCAGATAAAATCCCGTCAAAACAAAGGCCGAAGGGCTGTTCCCCGTCCGCAAGCACGGCTTCACGCCGCTCTGCAAGAGGTTCGAACTTGCGGAAGATCGACCGCGATTGATCGAGTTCATCAAACATTGATCTGCTGCTCCACGGCTCTGGCAAGATCGCCGATTGTGCGAATTTCCGACGTCACCTCCATCGGGAGGCTGACGTCAAAATGTTCTTCCAGTTCCATCACCACGTCAAACACCTCAACCGAATCAATCTCTATGTCGGCGCCGATTTCCATGTCTTCTGTCACGACCGTGCCGGAGGGCAGCCGCGGCTTCATCGCTTCGCGGATGCGCGCCACAATCTGCGCCCTGTCGGCGCTCGCCTTTCCTCGCGTCTTGTTCACTCTACCGACCTCATCACAGTTTGAGATTCCCCGTCAACAGGACGTACAGGGATAATCATCCTTCCAGAAGACAACGACTTAGCGTGTCCTGCAAAGGGGTAGCGGGCTTCACGATTTCGTCAGTACGCCAATCGACTTGCAGCAATTCCTCGGCCTTGCCACGCGACGCGATCAGGGGCCTGCGGGTTGCACGGGCGGCAAGGCTCGCCAGCGCGCCAAGCATGCGCACCATCACGGGCGGAACCTCGATGCGGCGTATCCTGCGGCGCAGCACGGCCTGCGAAGCCTCGGCGAGATCCTGCCAGCCGGCATTTCCGCTGCAAGGCGCCAGCACCGCGCGTGCCGCGTCCGGCGGCGAGGTGGCAAGGCCTGCAATCATGTCTGCGAGGTCGCCGGCATCGATCCACGAAAAGGCCGATCGCCGCGCCTTTCCGGGGCTGACCAGCCAGCCTTTCCTGAGCAGTGCGATCAGGTCACGCGTTGCCGTGTCCCCCGGCCCGAGCACCGCTGGCGGGCGCACGGTGATCAGCGCCATGTCACCGGCCAGCGCGGCGGCGGCGTCCTCACCCATGGCCTTCGACCAGGCATAGGGCGACACATCCGGCCGGCTCGCAGCCAGCGACGACACAAGGATGAATGTGCCCACGCCGGCCCGCCGGGCTGCCGAGGTCAGCATCGCGGTGGCGCGGCAATTGGTGTCATGAAACTGGTCGCGGCCGATCGCCCGCGTCAGGCCCGCCAAGTGTATCACCGCCCCGGCGCCTTCCACCAGCGCATCGAGATCCGCCATTGAGCCGGCATCACCGCTTATCCACTCGACATGCTCATGGTCCATGAGGCCGCGGCCCGGACAGGGGCGCGCCAGGCATCGCAAGGGGTGGCCGGATGCGGTCAGTCGCTCAAGAAGGTGCGCGCCGATGAAACCCGTCGCCCCGGTGATCGCTATCCTTGTCACGCCGGTCGCATCATCCGGGAAGGCTGACAGGTTCGAACTGGTCGCTCAGGAACAGTTTGCGCGCCGCCGCCCGGCTGAGCTTGCCCGAACTGGTCACCGGCAGCCTGCGCGGGGCCACCAGGACAATCTCCACCGGCGCACCCGTGGCGACCCTGACGGCGCGGCCAAGCTCGCGGCGCAGGCCCTCGCGCGCCGTCTCGTCGCGGCCGCGATATTCAGCCAGCACGACGATCCGGTCACCGCGTGAATGTCGCGAAGCATCGATGACAACACACCGCGCGACCTTGCCTTCGGAAGCTTCCTGCACGGTCCACTCGATATCCTGCGGCCAGATGTTCCGGCCATTGAAGATGATCAGGTCCTTCCAGCGTCCGGTGACGACAATCTGCCCGTCGAGCCAGTAGCCCAGATCGCCGGTGTCCAGCCAGCCATCAGCGTCGACAAGCGGCACGGTTCCGCGCTCGCGATCATATCGCCCCGATGCCACGCTCGGCCCGCGCACCCGGATCCGGCCAATCGTGCGCTCCGGCAGGTTGCGGTCGGGCAGGTCATTCTTCGAGGCCGGGCTGATGCGGACCTCATGGCCGGGCACCGGTTTGCCGCACAGCACGAAGTTGCGCACATGTTCAGGCGCCCGGTCGGCAGCGGCAACGCGCACATCCTCGTCGAAGCGCAGCGCCACCGCGTCCACACGGTCGGACCTGACGCCCTCGCCCAACGGCGCAAAGGACACCGCCAGCGTGGACTCGGCCAGTCCATAGCTCGCCACGAACGCGGTGTCATCGAACCCGCAGGCGCGGAAACAATCAGCGAAATCGGCAAGCACGCTCTCGCGCACCATGTCGCCGCCAATGCCGGCCGCGCGCCAGCATGACAGGTCGAGCGCCTCGCCGCGATAGCGCCGCACGCACAGTTCATAGCCAAAGCTCGGACTGTAAGCGAGCGTGGCACGGTTGCTGCTGATCAGCTTAAGCCAGGAAATCGGCCGGCGGGCAAATTCCGATGCGGGAAGGTAATCGACGCAGAGCTGCGCCATCATCGGCGCAATGAAGAAACCGACCAGCCCCATATCATGATAGAGCGGCAGCCAGGACACCGCCCTGTCGCCCGGCCTGACCTTGAGGCCATGGCGCGTGATCGCCCGGCAATTGGCCACGACACTCGCCTGTGTGGCGATAATCCCCTTGGGGTCGGACGTGCTGCCCGATGAAAACTGGATGTAGCACGGATCGCCCGGGGTTGCCGGCGCGACTGGCGTGTCGGGGCTCGCTGGCCAGCTGCCTGCCTCGATTGGCAGGACGTCGCCCAGCCCGTCATAGATGTCGCGCAAATGGCCGGGCACCAGGATGGCGCGCATCCGGGCAGCTTCCCACATCCGGTCAAGCTGGCGCATATAGGCCTCACGCCCGCCGATTGCCGGGGCAAGGGCCACAGGCGCCGGCACCAGCCCGCTATACTGGCAGGCCATGAAGGCGGTCAAGAAATCAGCCGATGTCTCGGCGACGAGGCCGATATGGGCCCCGCGCGGGAAACGGGCGGCAAGCGCGCGGGCAAATCCGATGGCCCGCTGGCGCAGCTCGCGATAGGAAAGTGTCTCGGCCTGCTCGCCATTCGACCTGTTGAAGCTCAGCTCCCCGTCGCCAAGCGCGCCATAGTCGAGCGCTTCGGTGAGCGTGTCGAAATCGGCCAGCCGCAAGGCCAGCCTTCCCGGATCAGGGGCGAAGCCATCCATCATACCAATACTCCTCAGCACCCTTTACATATCTGACACAATTGCACGCAACTGAAGACGTGTCACATTATTGTCAAACGGGAGGGAGGCGTAGGGTGGATAAAGCGCAGCGAAATCCACCACCCATGCGCACACGGCAACGCCGGACGGTGGATTTCGGGCTGCGCCCTCTATCCACCCTACAAGGCGACGAGACGGCCAGAAGGGTCTTGCGCTTTGTGTGCGCCGATGTTGCTGTCGGGCATGATGGGAACAGTGCACACAGACCTGCCGGGCCTCGGGGCTTTCGACTATATCATCATTGGCGCGGGCAGTGCCGGGTGCCTTTTGGCCAACCGGCTGTCGGCGGACCCGAAGACGAAGGTGCTGGTGCTGGAGGCCGG
>CAYXQV010000030.1:0-16911 GCA_964467505.1 uncultured Hyphomonadaceae bacterium
ACACCCCACATGCCGGCGCACTTGCGCTCGCCCGGCGGCTGGTCAGCTCGCTTGGCGGGGAAAATGTCGGTGCGCCGGGCACCGCGCTCGATTTCGGAGGCTCTCTGAGCTGGCGCGTTGTCGAGCGGCGCGCCTATCACACCGCAGACATGCTCATCGCGTCGGCACTTTCAGGCCCCTACGCGCCGGCCTCGGCAGCCTGAGGCGCGCACGCAGCTTCCAGTTCCTTTATCAGATCGCGGACCTGGCTGAAACGGTGCTCGGGACTGCCTGCCCTTGCAGTGATGACAAGCTTTGAGTCCGGTCGCAGTTTCAGCTGCGAGGGCCGGGCGCGCACCAGCATCATGAGGCTCGCCGGATCCACCCGCGTTTCCTTTCGGAACGTGAACACCGCGCCCTTCGGCCCGGCATCCACCTTGGCAATCGCAAGCTGCTTGCACTTTGTCTTTAGCGCGGTGACCTCCAGCAACTGGCGTGTTTCATCCGGCATCGGCCCGAACCGGTCGATGAGTTCTGCAGCAAAACTCTCGCGTTCGGTCTCCGTGTCGATATCGGCAAGGCGGCGATACAGCGACAAGCGCACGTCGAGCGCCTCGACATAGGTGTCGGGAATAAGCACGGCGACGCCGAGATTGATTTGCGGCGACCAGTCATCGGCGAGCTTTTCCGGGTCACCCTCACCGGCCTGCAGTGCCTTGACCGCATCTTCCAGCATCTGCTGGTAAAGCTCCACGCCGACCTCCTTGACATGGCCGGACTGCTCATCGCCCAGCAGGTTGCCGGAACCACGCATGTCGAGATCGTGGCTGGCCAGCTGGAAGCCGGCCCCGAGACTGTCGAGCGACTGCAGGACCCGCAGGCGTTTTTCCGCGCCCTCGGTCACCACCTGGTTTTTTGGCAGCGTGAAATAGGCATAGGCCCGCAATTTCGAGCGCCCGACCCGCCCGCGCAGCTGATAGAGCTGGGCCAGGCCGAACCGGTCTGCCCGGTGAATGAGCAGCGTGTTTGCACGCGGGATGTCCAGGCCGCTTTCGACAATCGTCGTCGATAGCAGCACATCATATTTTCCCTCGTAGAAAGCAGTCATGATGTCATCGAGCTCGCCTGCGCCCATCTGCCCGTGGGCGACGACGAAGGACACTTCGGGCACATTGTCGCGCAGGAAGGCTTCCAGCTCATCAAGATCGGCGATCCGCGGGGCCACGAAAAAGGCCTGCCCGCCGCGATACTTTTCGCGCAACAGCGCCTCGCGCAGGGTGACGGTGTCGAACTCGGTGACATAGGTGCGCACCGACAGCCGGTCGACAGGCGGTGTCGCGATGATCGAAAGGTCGCGTATCCCCGTCAGCGCCATCTGCAGGGTACGCGGTATGGGCGTCGCCGAAAGCGTCAGCACATGCACGTCGGCGCGCAATTCCTTGAGCCTTTCCTTGTGCTTGACGCCGAAGCGCTGTTCCTCGTCCACGATCAACAGGCCGAGATTGCGAAACCCGATCCCGTCGGCAAGCAGGGCGTGGGTGCCGACGACCACATCCACCCTTCCCGATCTCAGCCCCTCCTTGGTCTCGCTGGCATGCCTGGCGGACACCAGCCGGGAGAGCTGGCGCACTTCAACGGGCCATCCGGCAAGGCGCTCTGTGAAGGTCTGGTGATGCTGGCGGGCCAGCAGCGTGGTCGGCGCGATAACCGCAACCTGCATGCCGCTCATCGCTGCCATGAAGGCTCCGCGCAGCGCCACTTCGGTCTTGCCGAAACCGACATCGCCGCAGACCAGCCGGTCCATGGGCTTGCCCGAACCCAGGTCGGAGAGGACATCCTCAATGGCATTGAGCTGGTCGTCTGTCTCCTCATAGGGAAAGCGCGTGGCAAATTCCTCGTATATGCCTGCGCCGGCCGTGGTCGGCTCGGCCTTCCTGAGCGCCCGGCGCGCCGCCACATCCATCAGCTCGGCAGCCATTTCGAGGATGCGCTTCTTGGCCTTTGCCTTGCGCGACTGCCAGCTCACACCACCGAGCTTGTCGATCGCGCTTTCCCGGTCCTCGCTGCCATAACGGCTGATCAGGTCGATATTCTCGACCGGCAGATAGATCCGGTCGCCGCCGGCATATTCCAGTTCGAGACAGTCATGTGGCGCGCCGGTCAGCTCCAGGGTTCTGAGGCCCTCATAGCGCCCCACGCCATGATCGACGTGCACGATGAGGTCGCCCTGGCTCAGCGTGCCGGCTTCGGCAATGAAATTGGCAGCCTTGCGCTTGCGCCGCGGCGCCGCGAGCCGGTCACCGAGAATGTCGGGTTCGGCAATGATCGCCAGCGTGTCGGTGACAAAGCCGCGCTCCAGTGGCAATTCACACACGGTCAGGCCCGCCGCTTCAGCCGCTGCGCGCGAATAGGCCCGGTCGAGATCATCCATGCCATGGTCGGACATGACATTGACCAGCCGGTCTGCCGAACCCCCGGTCCAGGCTGCGAAAATCACCTTGCGCCCAGCCTTGAACAGCGTGCGCGCATGGGCAGCGACCGCCTCGAATATATTGATTTCCGGCTGCGCGCGCTCGGGCGCGAAATCACGCCCGGCGCGCGCACCAAGATCGACGCCGTCCACGCCCGGCTCGCTGTCGCTGAAACGGGCAACCGCGCGCGAGGCGAAGGCTGCCTCCAACTCGGTTGGGTCCAGGTACAGCGCATCGGGCGCAAGCACGCGCGCGCGCGTCTCGTCTCCCTGTGCAGCTTCCAGCCGCGCCTGGTGATAGTCGCCGGCCTGCGCCATGCGTTCACTCGCCGCCTGCGCCGCGAGCGGTGCGATGGCAAATAGCGCCTGCGGGCCAGCATAATCAAACAGCGTGTCCAACTCGCCATGAAACAGCGCCAGCCAGTTCTCGACACCCTGCCTGCGGATGGAGGCGCGCGCGGCTTCATAAAGCGGGTCGCCGCCCGGTGGCCCGAAACGGGTGAGATAACGCTCCCGAAAGCTGCTGAGCACTTCGGAGCTGAACAGGATTTCGCTGACCGGTGCCAGCGTCATCGTCTTGAGACTGGCGCGCGAACGCTGACTTTCGGGATCGAAACTGCGCAGTGATTCCAGCGTATCGCCGAAAAAGTCCAGCCTTATCGGCCAGTCGGACATCGGCGGATAGATATCGACAATGCCGCCGCGAATTGCGAACTCGCCGCGCTCGCGAACCGTCGCGGTGCGCACATAGCCATTGGCCGAAAGATAGGCAACCAGCGCATCCTGCGTGACCACGCCGCCAATAGTGAGTGTCAGGCTTGCCGCCTGCATCACGCTGCGTGGCGGCACACGCTGGACGATTGATGAAGCGGTGGTCACGACAAGGACGGTTTCGCTGGCGCTGGCAGGGTGGGCGAGCCTTGCGAGTGCGGCGCACCGCCTTGCAGCAACGGCTGGTGACGGGGACATCCGGTCATAGGGCAGGATGTCCCAGCCGGGAAGGTGGACAATTTCCAGTGCCGGCTCGCTGAACTCTGCCAGTTTCAGGGCCGCCTCGGCCTGCTTGTCGTCGCGGGCCACATACACCGCCCGCCCGCCGCGCGTCTTCAGGGCACTCACCAATGCGAAGAGATCGGCGCCAAACGGCGCGCCGGCGATCGATGCCGGGCCGGTCAGGTTGGCAAGCAGTGTGTCGGGCGTCATCGGCAGTCCTTGTGCGCAGGCCGGACTGTCAGCCCGGCTGGGCCTCGTAGCGGAATGCGATCAGCTGGTCCAGAACCGGCCCGCGATGATTTTCAGGCACCGGCTTCTGCCCGATGATCCAGGCATAGACCTCCCAGTCGGGCGTGGCGAGAAGCCGTTCGAATTCTGCAAGCTGCGAGGTGTCGAAATCCGCTATGACCTTGTCGGCAAAGCTTCCCATGATCAGGTCCATCTCGCGAAACCCCCGGCGCCAGGCGCGAAACTTCAGCTTGCGGCGTTTTTCATCCATGATCGGCTCCGTTATTTTGCTGCTCGCCTTCCAGATAGGTTGCACAAGACGGCGCACCAGTGATTGCCGCCCACACCGGAGCCGTCTAGCTTGCAGGCGTCATGCGCGACGAACGTCTCTTTACCCTTTTCCAGCCGCTAGATGTCCTGCCCGGCATCGGGGCGAAGCTCAAACCCGTGCTTGAACGGCTCGTCGATGGCGAGAGTGTCTGGCACCTGCTGTTGCATCTCCCCGAGCGCTGGGTCGATCGGCGCGTGCGCGACACGTTCGAGACGCTTGAACCCGGAGAGGTGGCGACCGTGGAGGGTGAGGTCCACGGCGTGAAGGCGCCCTATTCCGACAAATCGCCTCACCGCGTGCAGCTGTTTGACGGGACCGGCTTTCTGACCCTGACCTTCTTTCGCGCCGATGGCCGCTGGCTGCAGTCGCAGTTCCCGCTCGGCGCCCGGCGCATCGTCTCGGGGCGCATTGACGAGTATCAGGGCGAGCGCCAGATGGCTCATCCCGATTATATCCTCGATCCTGCAAAGCCTGAACGCCCGCCGCAGGTCGAGCCGATCTACAGGCTGACAGCCGGCCTGACCAACAAGCGCCTTCATACCGCCATGCTCGGTGCGCTGGAAATCGTGCCGGAAAACCTGCCCGAATGGAGTGATCCCCACCTTGTCGCCCAGCGCGGCTGGCCGGATTTCCGCGAAGCACTTCACACCCTGCATGCCCCCCGCAAATGGGATGAAGACGCGTTTACGCTTGCCCGCGACCGGCTCGCCTATGACGAGGCGCTGGCAAGGGAAGCGGCCTTCGCGCTGGCACGCGCCGCACGAAGCCGCCGCCATGCGCCTGCAATGGCCGAAGCAGGCGGGCCGCAGGGCAGGATCATCAGCGCCCTGCCCTTCCGTCCGACCGCTGCGCAGGTCCGCGCAGTCGCGGAAATCGGCGCAGACCTGGCTCATCCCTCGCCGATGCGGCGGATGCTGCAGGGCGATGTCGGCTCCGGCAAGACACTCGTTGGCGCCCTGGCCGGCGTGCAGGCAATCGAGGCAGGCTTCCAGACCGCCTTCATGGCGCCGACCGAAGTGCTGGCGCGCCAGCAGTTTGCCACGCTCGACCAGCTTCTTTCCCCGTACGGTTACACGGTCGCTGCGCTCACCGGACGCGACAAGGGACCTGCGCGCGAGGCCACGCTCATGGGGCTTGCCGATGGCACCATCAATGTCGTGGCCGGTACGCACGCCCTGTTCCAGGATCAGGTGAACTTTCACAAGCTCGGCCTGATCATCGTTGATGAGCAACACCGTTTTGGTGTCGCCGACCGTGTCAGGCTGGCAGGCAAGTCGCAAAGCCCGCACATGCTGGTGATGAGCGCGACGCCGATCCCGCGCACGCTGGCCCAGTCGGTCCACGGAGACCTTGATGTCTCCATCCTTGACGAGAAACCGGCCGGTCGCAAACCGATCGAGACCCGCGCAGTGCCCGACACGCGCATCGAGGATGTCGTGGCCGCTGTGGGGCGCGCGGTGAACCGCGGCGAGCGGGCTTTCTGGGTCTGTCCGAAAGTCGATGTGGATGACGATGATTCGACCGCTGTCGGACGCCATGCCGCGCTGGGTGACCAGTTGAGAATCCCGGTCGGACTGGTCCATGGCCGGCTGAAACCAGCCGAGAAGGATGCCGCGCTGGAGCGCTTCCGGTCGGGCGAGACGCGGGTGCTCGTAGCCACCACGGTGGTGGAGGTGGGCGTGGACGTACCCGAGGCGACCATCATGGTGATCGAACGCGCCGAAGGCTTCGGGCTTGCGCAACTGCACCAGCTTCGCGGACGGGTCGGGCGCGGCGACAAGGCGTCCTACTGCCTGCTTCTCTATCGCCCGCCGCTCGGAGAGACCGCCCGCGAACGCCTCGACACGCTGCGCCAGACCGAAGACGGGTTCGCCATTGCCGAGGCAGATTTCCGCCTGCGTGGCCCTGGCGACATGCTCGGCGTGCGCCAGGCCGGCGCTGTGGATTACCAGGTGATGGAGCTGCCGCGCGACAGTGAGCTTGCCGCGATCGCACGCAGCGATGCGCAGTCGGTCCTGCAGGGGGACCCTGACCTCTCAGGCACGCGTGGGCGCGCGCTCAGCCTTGTCCGGGAGTTGTTTCGTCCGCGCGGTCTTCCGGCTGCGAAATCCTGACCGGATCGGGCGTTGCAGGCTCGCCTTCATCCTCGCCCGCCGTCTTGCCTTGCAGATCTTCGGGAACCACGAGCCCGGCGGAAATGATCATCTTGGCGCCTTCTTCGATCGTCATGCCGAGATGAATGATGTCACTGGCAGCGACATATATCAGAAAGCCCGATGTCGGGTTCGGCGTGGTCGGGACAAAAATGCCGACAAAGTCCTCACCAAGTCGGGTCCTGACCTCGCCGCGGGCACGTGCGGTGATGAAGGCAATGCACCAGCTGCCCTTTCTGGGATATTCAACCAGCACGACCTCCTTGAAGCTCGCCTGCTCATTGGAGGCCACCAGCTCGAACAGCTGCTTGAACGCCGAGTAGAGATTGGAAACCACCGGGATACTCGACAGCATCCGGTCGGAGATCCGCAGGAGGGAACGCCCGATCAGGTTGGTGGCCACCGCACCGAGAAATGTCAGTGCGATCACGGCAACAAGGACGCCAAAGCCGGGTATCGCAATATTGGTGTAGGTTTCCGGCTTCAGGATCGGCGGCAGCAGCGGCTTGATCCGCGCGTCCATGAACAGGATGAACCAGTAGACCACACCGATCGAGATCGCGATCGGCGCAGCTATCACGACGCCAGCGAAAAACCGGCTGCGCAACCAGCCAAGCAGCGTTGGCTTTGGCGGAGGATCGCCCGGCATCAGGCCGTGAGTGTCCTGGTCGGATCGCTTCTTTCTTGCCATCCGGCTTTTCTCCCGTAACGGTAAGGTCGGTAATACCAAAGGCTCGCAGGCTGGAATTCCATGTAATTGTGACGAAGATGAGTATGACGCAAGATATTGAAGCATCCCTGAAGGCCCTCGCGCCGAAACTCGTGGCCGGGGCAACCGGCATAGACGGGCTCAGGCGGCTGTCAGGCGGGGCGAGCCAGGAGACCTGGGCCTTTGCTGTCACCGCCCCTGACATGCACCGGGCGCTGATCCTGCGCCGCGCGCCGGGCGGAGGTGGCGAAGCGCGCAATGCGACGGCGATCGGCCTGCCGGCAGAAGCTGCCCTGATCGAGGCGGCGGTCGCTGCCGGTGTGCCTGCGCCCGGCATTGCCCATGTCTGCGTCCCGCAGGACGGGTTGGGCGATGCCTTCATCATGGACTGTGTCGAGGGCGAGACGATTGCCCGGAAAATCCTGCGCGATGACGATTATGCCGCAGCCCGCCCGGCGCTCGCAGCCCAGTGTGGCACCGCTCTTGCCCGGGTCCATGCCATTCCCACCGGCACGCTGCCTCCCCTCCCGGAGAGTTTCGGCACCGACCAGATCGCCAGCTATGAGGAGATCTATCGCAGCTTCGATGCCCCGCGTCCGGTGTTCGAGCTTGCGATCCAGTGGCTGCGTGCAAATGCGCCGCGCCCGCTTGAGCCGGTGCTTGTGCACGGGGATTTCAGGCTTGGAAATCTCATGATCGACAGCAACGGCCTTGCCGCCGTGCTGGACTGGGAACTGGCCCATATCGGGGATCCGCGCGAGGACATCGCCTGGGCCTGCATCAATTCATGGCGCTTTGGCGTGGCTGACAAGCGTGTCGGCGGTTTTGGCGACCTGCCGGACCTGCTGGACGCCTATCGCCTTGCGGGCGGGGTAGAGGTCACCGAAGCGGAGATTGACTGGTGGGAGATGCTCGGCTCGCTGAAATGGGGGGTCATGTGCCTTATCATGTATGAGGCCTTCCGCTCAGGTGCCGATGCGAGCGTGGAGCGCGCGACCATCGGGCGGCGCGTGTCGGAAACCGAAATCGATCTCGTCAACCTCCTGGAAAAGGTGTGAACGGCCATGCATGACCAACCCAGCGCAGCTGAACTCGTGGCCGCAGTGAGAGCCTTCCTGCGTGACACTGCCCGCCCACAACTTACCGGCCATGCCGCGTTCCACGCGCGCGTCGCGGAAAACGCACTGGCGATTGTCGAGCGCGAACTGGCCAGCCGTCCCGGTCAGGAAGCCGAAGAGGCCCGGCGGCTGGCAGACCTGCTTGGCGAAAGCGGCTCAAGCGATGCGCTCAACCGCAAGCTCGCGCGTGCCATTGCTGACGGACACATGACGATCGACACACCGGGACTGCTTGATCACCTGAAAAAAACAGCCATCGCGCAGGTCGAAGTCGATCAGCCGAATTATTCGGGCCTTGGGATCGCCACAAAATCAGTTCAGTCATGACTGCATGAAACTTCGATTCCTGATCGGCTCGATCCTCGTCGCCCTGCTCGGCTGGATCGCGTTCAAAGACAGTGCCTGGACAGCCTGGCTGAACCGCGGCGAGCCGCATGCTGCGCCCTCACCCGATTATGCGACACAAGCTGGCTGGCTGATCCGGCCGCAATCACAGCCGCCCGCCGTGTGGGACAGCAACTGGGCCATCGACGTGTTCATGCTGCCCCCGCGCCCGGGACAGGGTCGCGCCGCCGGTATGATCGCGACCGATGATGCGAACCTGCGCCAGCATCTTGCGGCGCGCGCCGAAGGACTGGCTGACCCGCTGGCCCGCATCGGCCCGGTCTATGTGCCGCACCTGCGCCAACCGGCCGCCGCGTCGAGACAGCCCGACTGGAGCGCTGCGCAGCGCGACCTGGCAACGGCATTTTCCGCATATCTGGAAAACGACAATCGCGGACGGGCCGTGCTGTTCGCGGTCCCTCCCGGCAGCGAGCAATTGCTGCCGGCGCTTGGTGAGAGCCTGATCGGCGCGCCACCAGCCCTGGGCGAGCGAACTGTCGGGCTGGTCCATTTCAGCGACGCCCTTCAGGTCGAGCCGCCCGCCATGCTGTGCGGACCGGCAGTCGCCGGCGACTGCATCGTCGAAATTCCGGTCAGCGCCCGCTTCGACTGGAAGGACTTCCTTAGCCCGAACCTGCCCAATGCCTCGCCCGAACACGAGATTATCTCCCCGATGACCGCCCGCGCTGCGCTGACCGTTCGACGCGATTCCATCCTTGCCTGGCTCGACAGGAATGGCGCGCGCCCGGCCGAGCCGCTGGACAGTTTCGAAACCATTGGTGTGGCCCCGATACGCCGACCCGGCACGCAGGCCGCTCCTGACATTCGCGGGCGCGAGGGCTGATCGGGTCAGTTCATCGCCGAGCGGTCAGTCGTGTCGCCGCGCAAAATGGCAATGACAAGGTCCCAGTGGGCCAGTGCCGCCGCGTCGCCCATGGCGGCAATTTCAGCAGCACGAAGCGTTGCGATCACTTCGGCGTCGTCTCCGTATTGCTGCACGAGTTGGGCGGCCACATTCTGCGCTTGCGTTGCATCTCCGCTCTGGCTCATTGATCCAACTCCTGATTTCAACCGTAATTGATAAACAGTTTAAATCGGGAAGCGATCACGGCCAGTGTCCAATTCACAACCTGTCATAATGTGGTTCAGAAATGACCTGCGCCTCGGCGACAATCCTGCCCTCGATGCCGCAGCCGCGTCGGGTCGCCCGCTGGTCTGCCTGTATGTTCTGGAGGACCCGGGCAGTGGCCAGCGCCCACCTGGCGGGGCCTCGAAATGGTGGCTCGACAAATCGCTGCGCGCATTGAAAGACGACATCTCGAAGAAGGGCGGGCAACTCGTGCTGCGCAAGGGGCGCGCCGCGGACGTGCTCGACACTGTCATAACCGAAACTGGCGCGGAAATGGTGGTCTGGAACCGGCGCTATGGTGCGGGCGGGCGCTGCGTTGACGGCCAGATCAAGCAGGACCTGCGCGCGCGCGGTCTGACCGTCGACAGTTATAACGGGACGTTGCTGAATGAGCCCTGGACCCTCGAAACGGGCTCTGGCGGCTATTACCGCGTGTTCACGCCCTATTGGAAAGCGGTCTGGAAGTCTTACGCGGCGCCCTATGCGCTCTCCGCGCCGACCTCGCTCGATGGACCACAGCTGAGCAGTGAGGATATTGACGATTGGGGCCTGCACCCGAGCGCGCCGGACTGGTCGGAAGGATTTGCCCCGGTCTGGACACCGGGGGAGGCAGGCGCACGCCAACGGCTGACCGAATTCGTCTCCAACGGGGCGCAGGGCTACGACACCCGGCGTGACCGCCCCGACCTGCATGGCACATCGCGACTGTCTGCTCATCTGCGCTGGGGTGAAATCAGCCCGGTCACGGTCTGGCGCACGGTGCGCGGCGCGATGGATGCCGGCGAGATCGCGCAAGCCGACGCGATGTCGTTCCTGTCAGAACTGGTCTGGCGCGAATTCTCCTATGTCCTACTGTTCAACAATCCGGGACTGGCAGACACCAATTACAATGAGAGTTTCCGGCACATGCCGTGGCGCCAGAGCGCGCCCGACCTGCAGGCCTGGCAAGGCGGACAAACGGGTTATCCCATGGTCGATGCCGGCATGCGCCAGCTCTGGCAGACAGGCTGGATGCACAATCGCGTTCGGATGATCACCGGCAGCTTTCTCACCAAGCATCTTCTGCTGCCATGGCAGTGCGGCGAGGACTGGTTCTGGGACACGCTGGTAGACGCAGACCCCGCCTCCAACGCGGCCGGATGGCAATGGGTGGCCGGGTCGGGGGCAGATGCAGCGCCGTATTTCCGCGTCTTCAACCCGATCACGCAAGGCTCGAAATTCGATCCTTCGGGCGACTATGTCCGCCGCTGGTGCCCCGAGCTTGAACGGCTGCCCAACAAGCATCTGCATGCGCCCTGGCAGGCGCCCGCAAGTGTCCTGAAAGAGGCTGGCATCGAACTGGGCCGCGATTATCCAAGGCCCGTCATCGAACATATGGATGGCCGGCAGCGCGCGCTTGCCGCCTACGAAACCCTGAAGGAAAGGCGCCAGGCGTCATGAAACGGATTGCGATAATCGGCTCGGGCATTTCCGGGCTTGGCGCGGCATACGCCCTGCACGCCACCGCCGACATCACCCTTTTCGAGGCGCGTGACCGGCTGGGCGGGCATTCGAATACGCTGGTCATCGACCATGGCGGGCACGAGATCAATGTGGATGTCGGCTTTATCGTCTATAATGGTCTGAACTATCCCAATCTCACCGGACTGTTCGAAGCCCTGGATGTTGCCACCGAGCCCAGCGATATGAGTTTTTCCGTCTCCGATCCGCACGGCTACGAGTGGGCCTCGTCGGCACGCGGAATGTTTGCCTGGAAGCGCAACCTGTTCAGCATGCGCTTTCACCGCTTCTGGCGCACGATCCTTCGTTTCAACGACACCGCCCGTGCACAGCTCGCAGCCGGCGAAATTGGCGATATCGCGCTCAGCGTCTGGCTCGACGAAAACGGTTTCGACGAGACCTTCCGGGACAATTACGTGCTGCCCATGGCCGCTGCGATCTGGTCCACGCCCGAACGCGGCGTTCTTGATTTCCCGGCGCGCAGCTTTTTCGAGTTCTTCGACAATCATCGCCTGATGCATGCTGAACGCCCGAAATGGCGCACTGTAACGGGAGGCTCGCAAGCCTATGTCCGCAAGATCGCTGACGTGCTCGGCGATCGAGTGCATCTGGGAAGCCCCGTCACGCGGGTTGTGCCCTTCGGCGATCGTGTGAAGCTGAGCGTCGCAGGCGGCCGCGATGAGATTTTCGACGATGTGATCCTGGCCTGCCACTCCGACCAGTCCCTTGCGATCCTCGATGACAGTTTCGCCGCGCAGCGCTTCAATCTCACATCCGTACGCTACCGGCCCAACACGATTTTCCTGCACCGCGATACGCAGCTGATGCCGAAGCGCAAGGCTGCCTGGGCGAGCTGGAACGTGTTGAAAGGCCATGGCGAGGATGTCTGCCTGAGTTACTGGATGAACCGGCTCCAGTCCCTGCCCGAACACTGCCCGACTTTCGTCACCCTCAACCCGTTGCAGCCACCGGCCGATGACAAGATCTTTGCCGAGCTGGTTTTCGATCATCCGCAGTTTGACGGGCCTGCAGAGGCCGCGGTGCGCGAGATCGGGCGCCTGCAGGGCCGCGGCGGGGTCTGGTTCGCTGGCGCCTGGATGGGGCGTGGGTTTCATGAAGACGGGCTGGTGTCCGGGCTCTCACCGGCGCTGTCACTCGGCGGGCATGTGCCATGGACACCCCACGGCGTCGAACGCCACATGCCGGAGAAGGCCACCGCAGCGATGCGGCTGGTCGGCGAGGCGGCAAATTGACCCCCCAGCCGGCGCTTCGCCTCCTGAAAGGGCGCACTGACCATGTGCGTTTCGTCCCGTTCGGGCATCGGTTCGGTTATCGACTGTTCCTGATCGACATCGATATCGACCGGCTTGACGAGGCCGGCCGGCTCTCACGCCTGTTCAGCATCGAGCGGGCCAATCTCTTCTCGTTTCGCCGGCGCGATCATGGCGCGCGGGAAACCGCTGACCTGCGCCCCTGGGCTCTGGCAAGGCTCGCAGAGGGCGGTGTAGACCCACAGGGCGGCGCGATCCGGCTTGTCACTTTCCCGCGTCATCTCGGCTATAAGTTCGCGCCGCTTTCGATCTGGTTCGCCCATGATCCCACCGGCGACCTGTGCGGCCTGATCTATGAGGTCAACAACACATTCGGCGAGACCCACAGCTATGTCGCGCCGGTCAGCGGCACGGTTGAACGCCATGATGCGACCAAGGCATTACACGTCTCGCCCTTTTTCGATGTCAGCGGACATTACAGATTCTCGCTCAGGCGACCGGGCGGCGATCTCGGGCTTGTCATCGACAGTTTCGAGGCCGCAGAACGGCTTCACATGGCCACGATAAAGACAAGGGCCGCGCCCGCCAGCGATGCGCAATTCATCCAAGGGGCACTTTTCCGGCCCATATCTTCGCTTGCCGTGACATTCGCGATACACTGGCAGGCGGCAAGGCTCTGGATGAAGGGCGCGAAATACAAGGCGAAGCCGCCACCCCCGAAATCACCCAGTACAATTGCCCATGCGGGCACGCACAATATGGAGGACGCGTCATGAGCGAAGACATCCTGGCCAGCCGGCAGACGATATCACAATTGAAGGGCGTTCCGGCGAGCTTTCGTGTCGGCGCGCTGGCGCTGCTGAGGGCGCGGCGCGGGCGCATCACCGTCACGATGCTTGATGGCAGGCGCGTGATCTTCGACCATGGCGAACCGGGCCCTGAAGCGGAAATAACCGCCCATGATTACAGCTTCGTCAAACAGGTGCTCGCAGGCGGCGATGTCGGATTTGCCGAAGCCTATATGGATGGCAAATGGTCCAGCCCGGACCTGACCGCCGTGCTACTCTTCTTTTCGGAGAATTTCGAGGCGGCCGGCCGGCTGGCGGTCGGCGGCTGGATGGTGCGTGTCGCCAACAATCTGCGCCACCTGTTCAACCGGAACTCCCGGGCCGGGGCCCGGCGCAACATCATGGCGCATTACGACCTCGGAAATGCCTTCTACGAGACCTGGCTCGATCCGAGCATGACCTATTCATCAGCGCTCTACACCTCGCCGAACCAGTCGCTGGAGCAGGCGCAGGCGACCAAATATGAGGGAATTGCCGAGCGAATTGGCGCAGGTCCGGGCAGCGAGATCCTGGAAATCGGATGTGGCTGGGGTGGCTTTGCCGAATACGTGGCGCGCACGCGCGGCGCCAGGGTCACTTGCCTGACGATCTCGCAGGCGCAGGCAGACTATGCCCGCGAGAGGATCCAGCAACAGGGCCTTGGCGAACAGGTCGAAATCCGGCTTCAGGATTACCGCGACCATCATGGCGCCTATGACGGCATCGCATCGATCGAGATGTTCGAGGCGGTTGGAGAGGATTACTGGCCGGCCTATTTCAGCAAGATTGCGAGCGTGCTGAAATCCGGCAGCCGGGCGGCGCTGCAGGTTATCACCATTGGCGACGCGTTTTTCGAGAACTATCGCAAGCGCGCCGATTTCATTCAGCGATACATTTTCCCAGGAGGCATGCTGCCGAGCGAATCGGCGCTCAAGCAGCAGTTCAACGCGTCCGGCCTGCGCCATGACGGTGTGCGGTATTTCGGTGAGGATTATGCCCGCACGCTGAAAGCCTGGTCGCAGAGGTTTGACGAAGCCTGGCCGCAAATCGCAAGAATGGGGTTCGATGAACCGTTCCGCCGGCTGTGGGAGTTCTACCTGTCCTATTGCGAGGCCGGGTTCATATCCGGGCGCATCAATGTCGGCCAGTTCCAGCTGAGCCGGGCGTGACGCCCGGTCCCCGGTTATCTGCCCCCGAACAGCCAGACACATGCAGACAGCCGCATCGTGGGCCGGTGGCACTCCCTAGGGGAATCGAACCCCTCTTTCCAGGTTGAAAACCTGGCGTCCTAACCGATAGACGAAGGGAGCACTCTGGCTCGAACGCGCGATATAGCCGTGCAGGTGCGCGCTGGCAAGCGCTGCGGCGCCACCTTTTTGCAGGCGCCGGTCTCACCCGGCAAGTGCGCCATCCATGACCTCGAACTGCACCCGGCGCCGCCCGTTCCATTCATCCGCCTTCAGCCGTCCGGCAAGATGCATGCGCGCGCCTGACAGGGCTGCTGCGCCGATCTCCTCGTCAGCCATGCGCCAGGCGACGCATTCCACGCGCCCGGTCTCATCCTCAGCCTGGAATTTAAGGTGGTTGGTCCCGATCCGTCGCGGACTGACGATTCGCAGGTCGCGAAAGGCCAGCACCGGCTGGTGGGCGCCTGCGCCGAACGGTCCGATCCGGTCGATCAGCTCGCAAAGCTCCGTGCGGGCCGCTCCGGGCGCAATCAGGCTGTCGATCACAAGCTCGCGCGCTGCCGCGCGTTCGGCTGCGAAATCCGCCATGTGCGCGGCCATCCAGTCGCGCAGGGCCTCCACCTGTTCCGGCTCACAACTCAGCCCGCCGGCCATGGCATGCCCACCGCCCGAAAGAATGACGCTCTCGCGCGCCGCAGCGGCAATGGCATCGCCGATATTCACCCCTGTCACAGAGCGCGCCGACCCCTTTGCGACAGGCCCGAGCCCTTCTCCCCAGCCAATGACGATGGCCGGCAGGTGGAACCGGTCCTTCAGGCGACCGGCGACAATGCCGATCACGCCGGGATGCCAGCCTTCGCCGCTGGCGATCAGGATTCCGCAATCGGGATCGCCAGCAACCTGGCGCTCCGCCTGCGCTGTGGCCGCTTCGAGGATCGTCTGCTCGATGGCCTTGCGATCATCATTGAGGGCATGCAGCCGCTCGGCAAGCGCGATGGCCTCGCCGCGATCGTCGACCGCGAGCAGCTTTGCGGCCAGCCATGGATCGCCGACCCGGCCGCCGGCATTCAGGCGTGGACCCAGCACGAAGGTCGCGTGATAGACGCTGTCGATCTTTCCAAGCCCGGCCACCTCGCCCAGTGCACTCAGGCCGGGATTATCTCCCCGCGCCATCACCTTGAGCCCCTGGCGCACAAAGGCACGGTTCACCCCGCGCAGCGGCGCCATGTCACACAAGGTGCCAAGCGCGCACAGGTCGAGCCATTGCATCAGGTCGGGCAACGCACCGCCAGGCGGCGCAACGTCAAGCTTGCGCGCAAGCCTGTTTATCGCAGCCACGAAGACGAACACCACGCCCGCAGCCGCGAGGTGCCCGCAGCCCGATCTGCAATCGCTGCGGTTCGGATTGACCAGCGCGGCCGTTTCGGGAATTTCGCCGCCCTGCATCAGGTGATGGTCGATCACGATCACCGGCAGGCCGATGTCGCGCGCCTCGGCGAGCGCCTTCGTGGCCGCCGCGCCGCAATCGACCGTGATCACAAGCTCCGAACCGGTCTCCTTCAGGTGGCGGAAGGCTTCGGGCGAAGGGCCATAGCCCTCCTCCAGCCGGTCTGGAACATAAAGGCCAAGCTCGCGGCCCCAGGCGCGGAAATAGCGCGCCAGTGTCGCCGAACTCGTGGCGCCATCAACATCATAGTCGGCAAAGACCGTCACCTTCCGGCCATCCTGGAGCGCGTCCAGCACCAGCCCGGCCGCCTTGTCCATATCGGCAAAACTGGAAGGGTCGGGAAATTCGCTCCGAAGGGTCGGCGACAGGAAACTCTCGACCTGTTCGGGCGCGACATCGCGCTGGGCGAGCAAACGGGCGAGAAGGTCATTGCCTTCAAGGCGTGCTGCCAGCCTGCCCACCAGCGCTTCATCCGCCGTTGGCAGGGTCCAGAAACGTCCCGTGAGAGACTGGCTGACACCGAAAAGATGGTCGCGCGTGCGTGCTGGCTGGTTCATGTGGGCAGTATAGCCGAGTCGGGGCGCCAGCGCACAAGTCGCGAACGCACCCGGCAGGGAACAAGCAGTGGCACCTGCCCGCCACCTTCCGTCAGAATGTGAGCACTTTCACATATCGAACATGCTCAAGCGCGTTCAGGCGCGCCACCAGCTCTGCCGGGGGTTCCGCATCGATGCCGACCAGGGCAATCGCTTCGCCGCCCGCCGCGGTGCGCCCGAGATGGAATGTGGCAATATTGACGCCCGCCTCGCCGAGCATCTGGCCGAGCGAGCCGATAAAGCCCGGCGCGTCATGATTGTTCACGTACAGCATGACCGGGGCGAAATCGCCTTCCAGCGCCATGTCCTTTATCTCGACGATACGCGGGCGACCGGCAGAAATGGTTCCCGCCAGCGTGCGCCAGCCGCCATCCACAAGTATGCGAATGCGGATCAGGCTGTCATAGACCGGGCTGTCCTCGGTCTTCGTTTCCGACAGCTTCACCCCGCTTTCATGCAGGATCGCCGGGGCCGACACCATGTTGACGTCACCGCGCGAAGCCCGCAGCAGGCCGGCCAGCGCGGCTGCCGTCAGCGGCTTGCGATTGAGCTCTGCGACCTCGCCTTCATATTCGATGACGACTTCCTC
>CAYXQV010000031.1:0-1262 GCA_964467505.1 uncultured Hyphomonadaceae bacterium
GCGCTTCGCAGGTCTCCGCCGGCAGGACGACCGGGAGAATGCCGTTCTTGAGGCAATTGTTATAGAAAATATCGGCAAAACCCGGCGCGATGACGCATGAGAGCCCCTTGTCGAGAAGCGACCAGGGCGCATGCTCGCGCGACGAGCCGCAACCGAAATTCTCCCCGGCGATCAGGATGTCGGCGCTCTCATAGGCCTGCCTGTTGAGCACGAAATCGGGATCCGGCGCGCCGTCGGACCGGGTTGCCAGTTCATGGAAGAGCCCTCTTGACAGCCCCGTTCGCGCAACCGTTTTCAGGAACTGCTTGGGGATGATCATATCGGTGTCGACATTCGCCATCAGCCGTCCCTTCTCCAGGAGCGGGGCGGCCGTGCCGGTCAGTTTGGTAAATGCCTTCATGGGATGCAGTCCTATCCGGGCGCGTGCGAAATGAACAGGGTCGGCACGCCGAGTGTGCCCTCGCGCAGGGTGAACACCTCGCTGCCCGGCTTGCGCCCCTTGCGAACCTGCGAGACATCCATGCCGAGCCCGGCCAGCCGCGCGCGCGCGGCGTGAACATCATCGGTTTGCCATGTGACGCCCCAGAGCCGGTCGCTGGCGCTGCTGTCGCGCGGCTCATCAAGGCCCTGGACGACCTCAAGCGTCAGCCCGCCGGTGCGGAAGAAAAGGAAGCGCGTATTCCACTGCTCGGCAGTCCGGTCGAGTGCGAAGCGCAGCCCGAGGCGGGCACCATAAAGCGCAGCGGCGCGTTCAGGATCGCGCGTACGGATCACGACATGGTCAAGACAGCCAACCGCGCCGGGCGGGCTCGCAGGCCCGATCAGAGGGCCACTTTCATGCTCGATGACGAACAGTTTCAGGCCGCCACTTGCCTCATCATCGCAGCGAAACCGGCGCCATCGACGCTCACCGCCAGTGGCAACGTCGCGGCTTTCGCCTGGCGCGATGTCCTGCGGTGCAAGCCCCCGGCGCGTGCACAAGCGGTGCATCTCGTCGATATCGGTGGCCGCGAAAACCAGGCTCGCCAGTCCGGGACCATTCGTCTGGAGTCTCTCGCGCAACCTGTCGGCGACGTGGCCCGGCCCGCTGGGTGCCAGCAGTTCAAGGCCCGTATTGGCGAGGCGGAAAAGACAGTTTGCGGTCCCGCCCTCAATGTCTTCGGCCTGCCAGTCCGGCGCGCGGCCCAGCACAGCCTCATAGGCCGCGCGACCGACGGATATGTCGGGGCAGACCAGTACCAGATGATCAAGCCCTGTGATCA
>CAYXQV010000031.1:1362-16807 GCA_964467505.1 uncultured Hyphomonadaceae bacterium
ACCCGATCACGCCGGAAATGGCCGCGCGGGCGGCGAGATGGGGGCTCATCAGATGGGTGCGCCCGCCGCGGCCCTGACGTCCTTCGAAATTGCGGTTCGAGGTCGACGCGCACCGCTCGCCCGGCCTGAGAATATCGGGGTTCATGCCAAGGCACATCGAACAGCCCGGCTCGCGCCACTCAAAGCCCGCATCGATAAACACCGCGTCGAGGCCTTCTGCCTCTGCCTGCGCGCGCACAAGGCCGGAGCCCGGCACGACCATGGCGCGCACACCATCGGCCACGCGCGCGCCACGCGCCACTTCGGCGGCGGCCCGCAGGTCCTCGATACGCGAATTCGTGCACGAACCGATGAAGACCCTCTGGACGGGCGTGCCGGCAATCGGTGCGCCGCCCTCAAGACCCATATAATCCAGCGCGCGTGCGACAGCGTTCTGTCTGTGCGGCTCGGCAAAGTCCTCGGGCCGGGGAATATTCCCGCTAAGCGCGATAGCCTGCTCGGGACTGGTCCCCCAGGTCACGGTCGGCTCGATCCCGGCTGCATCGATTTCGATAACCGCGTCCCAGTGCGCATCATCGTCGGAAGACAGCGTCTTCCAACAGGCCATGGCGGTTTCCCATGCGCCGGCTTTCGGCGCCATTGGCCGCCCGCGCACATATTCGAATGTCTTGTCGTCAGGAGCGATCAGGCCTGCGCGCGCACCCGCCTCGATCGACAGGTTGCAAAGCGTCATGCGCCCTTCCATGGACAATGCACGCACCGCCTGCCCGCGATATTCGATCACATGACCGGTTCCTCCGGCCGTGCCGATCTGCGCAATCAGGTGCAGCGCAAGATCCTTGGCTGTCACCCCTGCCGGCAATTGGCCATGCACGTCCACCGCCATGTTCTTCATCTTGCGCGTTCGCAGCGTCTGGGTGGCGAGCACATGTTCGACTTCCGAGGTGCCGATCCCATGAGCAAGCGCACCGAAGGCGCCATGGGTCGAGGTGTGGCTGTCGCCGCAGACAATCGTCAGCCCCGGTTGGGTGCGGCCCTGCTCGGGACCGACGACATGGACAATGCCGTTATTGATGTCGCCCATCGGGAAGAATTCGATACCGTGCGCGGCCACATTGCGCGACAGCGTCTCCAGCTGTGTGCGCGCTTCGAGATCAACTATACCGGCAAGCCCGGCAGACTGGTTCTGCGTCGGCGTGTTATGGTCGGCCACTGCCAGTGTGAGATCGGGACGACGCACGCGCCGGCCAGCCTGGCGAAGGCCTTCAAAAGCCTGCGGCGTCGTCACCTCGTGGATAAGATGCAGATCGATATAGATCAACGCCTCGCCGGTATCGGCATCTTCGCCCACCAGATGGGCATCCCAGATTTTGTCATAGAGGGTGCTGGCTGTCATGTTGCGGGTCTCCCGGCGCGGGAGATGGCAGCCCCGGCTGCTGATGGCAAGTGCGAACCGGCGGCCCGGACCCAGCCGACTTGATGCACGTCAAATCAAAGCCCGCCCCACGGGCCTAATCTCACCGGTTCCGACATCGAGCTTTCAGCAAGAGGAGAAGAGAGCCAGTGTCCAATATGCCAGCGTCCTTTCGACATATTCATCTGGAGCTTGCGCGCGAGAGCGGGCACCCTGACGGCGACAACCAGCATGGTTATGACATACTCGCCCCCCTGACAGAGGATGGCGTCCTTGATGCAGCCGAATGGCGCGCGCACAGGGACGTCTGCCGTGTGCGCCGTTTCCGCCCGGATGATGACGACCTGATCGGCCTTCTGAAGCATTCGCAGGGCGGCAAATGGTATATCGACTACGATCCCGACCGCGATGACGACAATGAACGCGCCTTGCATTTCGAGGACGAGCGTTTCCGGCCCGGAGAGTATGTGGCCATCCGCGAAAATGACGGCACAACGCACACTTTCCGCGTGGTGGCGGTGCGTGCGCTGGACTGAGGAAACGGCGTGGATACAGGTTCGACGCACTGGCCCGATCCCGATTTGCAGGAACGCCATGCGCGCCAGCGTCGTTTGTGCGTGGCACTGGAAAGCATCGCCGATGGCCTGCCCGATGCCGTCAAACCCTGCATGCTGGCCACGGCGCGTGCATTGATCGCCGATTATCTCCAGCTTGTCGAACAGGTAGACATGCGCGCCGAAGGCTGCGGCCAGGTGCTTTCGGGGCAGCTTGCCGGGCAGATGCTCGAAGAGCGACGCAAGGATGTCTTCATCGCTGAAGAAGTGGCCGACGCGCTCTCGGCATGGAGCCGGGGCGAAGACCGGCTCGCGCCCGATGCCCTTGGATACCTTCTCCGGAACCTGTTTGACCGGCTGCGCCAGCAGATGGCGCTCGAAGCCGGCTTCCTTGCCCGCCTGTCACCCGACCATCCCTTCGGCCTGCATTGAGCGCATCGCGGCGCGCAGCGCGTTCTGGAGTCAATCGCTGCCGTGGCCAGGCAATCGGGCAGCCGACGCAGCCAAAGCGCTTTCTTTTGGCTGATACGGCGGCCTATAAAGACTTCAGGTAGATTGACCGGCGCAGCGCGATGAACGACTCCACGACCCCTGACGAGGAACCTGCAGACGCGCATGCCGATGCCGGGCAGTCGCTGCATTCTCCGGTGTCGGGTCTCGACACGGCGATGTCTGCCGGCGCGCGGTTTCTCGCGACGGCCCGCACGATCAGGGCCAATCGCGTGCGCAATTCGGTGCGCCGGGAACTGCCGGCCTATCTCGCGGTGCAATCAAGCTGGTTCATCGCGTTCGGTCTCCAGATGGTGCTGTTTCCCTATCTCATCACCAGCAAGGACTATCTTGGCCTGAACGGCCTTGAGCTTGGCCTCGCCAATATGGCGCTTTCGGCGCCTTCGGTGATTTTCCTGCTGATCGGCGGTGTTGTCGCCGAACGTGCCGATGGCAAGCGCCTGCTGTTCCTGCTTCACCTGCTCGCAGTCATCCCGGCCCTGGGCCTTGCGGGTGCTGTGTGGAGCGGAACCCTGACCTATCCGTTGATGATCTTCTATGGCCTGACCATCGGGACGATCGGGGCCTTCATGATGCCGGCACGCGACGCCACGATCAACGAGGTGGTCGAGCGCCGTGTGCGCATGGGCTCGGGCGTCACGCTGCAGCTTGGCGTGACGCTCGCCACCATGGCGCAGTTCGTCTCGCAGATCATTGGCCTGACCCTTGGCGGTTATGCCGACAAGATGACGCGAATGCCAGCATGGCTGGGCAGTATCGGCGTCGGCCCTATCCCGAGCGGCGACCTTCTTGCCATCCAGGGCGGCGCACTCGCCTGTGGCGCGCTGTTTGCCATGTTCCTGGCGCGCGGACGCAAGGTGCAGACCGGGCGCTCGGGCATTGGCGCGGCCTTCGGGGACATTGCCGAGGGTTTCGCCGCCGTGCGCGCCGATGGCCGGCTCTGGGCGATGACAGCACTGATGTTCGGTGTCGGCATCTTCGTGATCGGTTCCTTCCTCGTGGTGCTTCCGATCGTCAACCGCGACATCTACCAACTCGGATCAGACGGCATACGCGACATGTTCGTCACCTTCTGGCTCGGCGCCTTCGTGTCATCAGTGGTGCTTTCCGCGTTCAAGCGCATCGAGCGGCAGGGCGCACTTCTGCTGAGCGCGCAGGCCGTCGGATCGCTGGCCATTCTGTTCATGCTGGCAAGGCCGCCGCACTGGGTGTTCCTGCTGATCGTCTTTGTCTGGGGGCTGGCTGCAGGGATTTCCATCGCCATGAGCCGCGCGATCGTGCAGGACGCGGCGCCAAAAAACCAGCTTGCGAGGGTGCTTTCGATCTACCAGCTCGGTTTCATGGCAGGCGCACCCCTTGGTGCTGGGCTCATGGGTGCGCTGACCGACCTGTTTGCCGAGCAGCCGCAAAGGGTCGCGATCGTGCCGGCGGCCGGCATGATGGCGCTGATCGCCTGGATGATCCTGCGCACCCCGATATGGGGCATGCGCCACTCCGACCACGCTGCGGGCAGGAACTGACGCGCCACTGCGCGCCGGGTGCATGCGACAGTGCTCGGCCTATTGCGTCGGCGAGGCGTCTGGGCCGGTCTCTTCAGCTGGCGTCGCAGAGGGCGTTTCGGCGCGGTTGCCGCGCGCGCGCCGCCCACCGATCAGGCGCGACACCCAGCCCTCGCGCTCCTCGGCCGCTCGCAACTGCTTGTCGAGTGTGGACATGGTGCGGGTAAAGTCAGGACCGGCATCCTTCCGCCATGCGCGCGAGGCGCTGGCCACGACCCAGGCGAGGTTTGTTGCCTTCAGGCCGGCGGGCAGGCCCTCGGAACCATCAAGCCCCGCCGAGACCAACGCCCAGTGCGCCGTTGTCCTGCGCTCGGCCAGCAGCCTGGCCAGTTCGACCGGGTAGCGCTCACGCCATTTCCAAAGCGAAACCAGCCCGGCGCGATAGGGCTCCATGGCTTCGAAGCGGTTCATCAACGCGTCGAAAAGCCGCTCACGGGCGGTGTCCTGCTCATCGGGCTGCGCGCGCGACATGACCGCATCGAAATGGTGCTCGACCGCATGCGCGATGGCCGTCTTGTCAGCCACGCCATGAAACTCGCCAAGCTCAAGCCCGGTGCGCCGTGCGATTGCCGCCAGCGTAACCGCCGGCCAACCGGTCGCGCCGGCCAGTTCCAGTGCCGCGACAACGGCTTTCTCGATGATCGGTTCGCTCTGGGTCATGCTTCATCTTCCGCGCTTCGTGACAATTGCCGGTCGCGCTGGTGTGCGGCCCGCAATGCCCGCCGCATCAGGATTGGGAGTCCATCATCATCCATCAAGACATCGAGTGCAGCCTGCGTCACACCGCCCGGCGATGTCACCGCGCGGCGCAGCGCGGACGGATCACTCTGGCTTTCCGCCATCAGCGCCGCAGCGCCGATAACTGTCTGGCGGGCCAGCCGCGCGGCACTTTCCGCGTCGAGCCCCTCCGCCTCCCCGGCCGCTGCCAGCGACTCCGCGAGCAAGAAGACATAAGCCGGACCCGAGCCCGACAGGCCGGTTGCCAGGCTGAGCGCTTCCTCGCTCATCGGACCCTCGACCAGCCCCAGCGGCTCCATCAGGTTGGTGGCGCGCTCCACATCGCCGTGCTCTGCCCCGGACCCGGCCGCCAGCAGGCACACACCCTGGCCGATTGCGCCCGGCGTGTTGGGCATCACACGGATGATCCGCTGCGCGTCCAGCCAGCTTGCGAGCTGCTCGATCCGCCAGCCCGCCATGATCGAGATGACAAGCGTGTCCTCGCCGATCCATGCGCGGACCTCGTCGGTAATTTCCCGGAACAGCTGTGGCTTGACGGCCAGCACCAATGTCGCGGCCGGCTTCGCGGGCGGGTTCAGGGTCACCTGTCCCGCATCAGCCCAGTCCTGCACACTGGCCGACGGGCTGGGATCGACGATCACGGGTTTGGGCCCGCCCCGCCGCGCCAGCCATCCCTGCGCAAGTGCCCCGCCCATATGGCCTGCGCCGAACAGGACGAGCCGTCCCCTGGTCATGATGGCTTACTCCAAACAGTCTGCGGCGATACCTGCGATCAGGCCTCGCCCATCGTCTCGAACATCACCGCGTCGATCGCATCGCGGGGCGACTTGCCGGCCCAGATAAGGAAGTTGAACGCCGGCACGAAACGCTCCACCGAATCGACAGCGGCGGCCATCACCGATCGCAGCTCCCCGCCGCTGGGCGCATCACGATCGAGCATCGGCAGCGCGTGCCGGAACAGGATGACCCCTTCTTCGACCCAGTAGTCGAAATGCCCCAGCCACAGGCGCTCATTGCACATCATCACCAGTTCCGCGATGGCCGCGCGCCGGGCCGATTGCGGCTTTATGTCGAGCGTCACCGAAATATGGATGGCATCGGGATCGCGGCGCAGGGCAAACAGTGCGCCCATTTCGCCCCACCGGGTCGGGCAGATGCACTGGATCGCCTCATCGACATCATCACGCTCATGCTGCCATCCACTGGTTTCGAGATATTCCTCGATCAGGTCGAGTGCGGCGTGATTGTCTTCATGTGTTTCCGACGTGTGCAGGCTCATCTGGAATGCCCTCCGAATCGATTCAATGCCGCGAGCAGCATGAGGATAAGGCTATCATGCGCGACCTCGCCCGCAAGGCGGGCAGGGCGAGGCGTCCACACGAAATAGCGCTAATCTGCGGTTTTTGTTGAGCTGCGCTTCCGCGATCCGGCTTCGAGCTCGGCGAGTCTTGCTTCGAGCGCTTCGATCCGTTCGAGCGCTGCCACGGCAATCTGGCGGACCGCTTCGACTTCATCGCGCTCGGCAAGGTCCATGTCCGCGACCAGCCCGCGCACGCGCGACTGGAACGCCGTGCGTGCCTCCTCACCGGCGGCACGTGCAGCGCCCATTGCCCCGGTAGCCAGACCTGCAAGGTCATCGAGCAGAGGATTTGTGGCGGCCATATGACAACTCCCTTCACACGCTTGCGCTCGCGCGCCTGCCATAGCACATGGGAACGGTAGTGGAGCGGGGAAAGGCCCTATCAATGTCAACGCTGCTGATTTCGGCGCTCTCCTTCCCGGAGATCAGCCCTGCACTTTTCACGATCGACGCCGGCCCGGTCCATTTCCCGATCCGCTGGTATGCGCTCTCCTATATCGCGGGGCTGCTGCTCGCCTGGCGCTACGCGGTCGCGCTGGTGGCTCGCCCGGCCCTTTTCGGCGCCGCGAAACCGCCCGCCAGCGAGGACATTGACGACCTGCTTTTCTACGTCATTCTCGGGGTCATCCTTGGCGGGCGCCTGGGTTACATCCTCTTCTACCAGCTCCCCTTCCAGGCTGACAGGCTGGCCGATGACCCGCTGATGTTGCTGCGGGTATGGGAAGGCGGGATGAGTTTTCATGGCGGGCTGATCGGAGTGGCACTTGCGATCATGTGGATCGCCCGGCGCAGAGGCGTCAGCCTGCTGCAGATAGCTGACATTGCCGGTGTGGTCACACCGATCGGGCTGTTTTTCGGACGCCTGGCGAACTTCATCAATGCCGAGCTTTACGGACGCCACACCGATGGACCGATGGGCATGGTGTTTCCCGAGGCGCATGTCGGTGCAGCGCCGGGTGCCTATGACTGGGCCGAAAAGACCTGGGTCTATTGCCGCGACAATATCGGCCGTTTCGGATGCAGCCAGCCAGAGATGCCGCGCCATCCCAGCCAACTCTATGAAGCGGTGCTTGAAGGGCTTGTTCCGCTTGCGATCCTGGCCATCCTCGTGTTCGGCTTCCGGATACTGGCGCGCCGGGGACTGGCAGCCGGGCTTTTCCTCCTGCTTTACGGCGTCGGCAGGTCAATCGCGGAAACCTTCCGCGAACCTGATGCGCATATCGGCTTTCTCGATTTCCTTCCCGGCAGTATCACCATGGGAATGGTGCTGTCGCTGCCAATGTGGATCGCGGGCATATGGCTGGTCACCCAAGCTCTTCGCCAGCCTGCGAGCCGTGCGGCGACATGACCCTTCACGACCGGATCATCGAGATCATCGCCAGTGAAGGGCCGATCCCGGTTTCGACCTTCATGACGCTCTGCCTGCACGACCCGGATGCGGGATATTACTCGGTGCATCCGGGCCTTGGTCGCGACTTCATCACGGCGCCGGAAATCAGCCAGGTGTTCGGGGAACTGATCGGCCTGTGGGCCGTGCAGGAATGGCATGCGATGGGCGCCCCGAAACCCTTCATACTGGCCGAGTTCGGGCCGGGACGCGGCACGCTGATGGCCGACGCGCTGCGCGCGGCACGCGGCCATGGCGACTTTCTCGATGCCCTTGAGCTTTGCCTGGTTGAAGCCAGCCCGAAGCTTCGCGCGCTGCAGGCCGAACGTCTGGGCGCCTTCCATCCTGTCCAGATCGATGACTGGCGCCGCCTGCCAGGCGGGCCACTGATCGCGATCGGCAACGAGTTTCTCGACTGCCTGCCCGCGCGCCAGTTCGTCAGGGCCGGCGATGCCTGGACGGAGCGCGTGGTCGGGCTGGATGAGGCCGGCGCCCTGTGCTTCGGGCTTGCACCAGCCGGCGAGACCGGCAGCGATGGCGAGCCTGCCACTGACGCTGCGCAGTGCGACCTGCAGCCTGCACTCGGCGAGATCGTGGATTTCCTCGCCGCACGCGAAGCGCCTTTCCGCAGCCTCTTCATCGATTACGGCCCCATGGACACAGCGCCCGGCGATACGCTGCGAGCCTTTCGCGACAGCGAGCAGGTCGACCCTCTCGGCGATCCCGGCCATACAGACCTGACCGTCGACGTCGACTTTTCCCGCTTCAAACGCCTTGCCCTCGCGCGTGGATTGAGCGTTGCCGGACCGATTGAACTGGGAAGTTTCCTGCAGAATCTCGGAATACAGGCAAGGCTCGACCAACTCGTCGAGGCCAATCGCGACCAGGGCGAGGCCATTTACAACTCGGTCTCGCGGCTCGTCGATCCGCAGGTGATGGGCGAGCGCTTCAAGGCGATCTGCCTGTCAGGTCCGGGCCTGCCGCCACCGACGGCATTCTGAAGGGTGCCTGCAGGAATGACGACGCAGCCCGCTTTCATCACGTCACCCGGCCTGACCGCTCCGGCGCGCCTCGCCCACGGCTTTTTCGGGCGCCAGGGCGGGGTGTCGGAAGGGGTCTATGCGAGCCTCAATGCAGGGCAGGGCTCGGCAGATGACGCCGCAGCGGTGGCAGAAAACCGCCGCCGGATCGCCGCCACCCTGTCAGCTGACGCGCTGGTATCGTGCTACCAGGTCCACGGGTGCGATGTCGCGCGCATCACCGCGCCTCCCGCCGAGCGCCCGCAAGCCGATGCCATGGTGACGTGCACCCCCGGACTTGCACTTGCAATCCTGACCGCAGACTGCGTGCCGGTGCTGTTTGCGGACCCGGACGCCGGCATTGTCGGCGCAGCCCATGCCGGCTGGAAAGGCGCGCTGGCGGGCGTGACCGACAGCTGTATCGAGGCCATGATCGCGCTCGGCGCAAGGCCGGCTGGGATTCGTTGCGCCATCGGTCCGGCCATTCAGCAGGCAAGCTACGAGGTCGGGCCGGAATTTCGCGACCGCTTCCTGCAGGCCGGCGAGAATGCGCGCTTCTTTGCCTCCGGACAGGCAGACCGCTGGCAGTTTGACCTGACCGGATATGTCGCTGGGAGGCTGGAACGCGCCGGGCTTGGCCGGATCGACAGGCTGGGCGACGACACTTGCGCCATGCCGGCGCGCTACTTCTCAAACCGGCGACGCAATCATCTCGGCGAACCGGACTATGGCCGGAATGCCTCAGTCATCATGCTTTGCCGTTGAGACGCAGTTTTTCGCGCGACAGATCATTGCCAGCGCCCCTGCTTTGCGACAGGAACGTGACACGCTCCTCCCCTCGCCAGCCGCCGGACCTGCCCACCCCATGAAACTCATTTCCTGCACCGCGAACCTGCCACTCGCAGAAGCCATCGCCGATTATCTCGATGCCCCACTGACCGAACGGCGCATCGAACGCTTTTCCGACAACGAGATCTTTGTCCGCGTGAACGAGAATGTTCGCGGCGAAGACATTTATGTCATCCAGTCAACCTCCTATCCGGCCAATGACACGCTGATGGAATTGCTGATCTGCCTGGACGCGCTGACGCGCGCTTCGGCGCAGCGCATCACCGCGGTCATCCCCTATTACGGCTATGCCCGCCAGGACCGGAAAACCGACGGGCGCACCCCGATTTCAGCCAAGCTCGTCGCCAATCTCATCGCCTCGGCCGGGGCGCACCGCGTGCTGACCATGGACCTGCATGCCGGCCAGATCCAGGGCTTTTTCGATGTGCCCACCGACAACCTGATCGCTGCGCCGGTGATGGAAACCGACATTCGCGAGCGTTTCGACCTCTCGAAACTGATCATCATCTCGCCCGATGTCGGCGGCGTGGTGCGCGCGCGCGCGCTCGCCAACCGGCTCGGCGTTGACCTGGCCATCGTCGACAAGCGCCGCCCTGTGGCCGGGGAAAGCGAGGTCATGAACATAATCGGCGATGTCAGCGGGCGCCATTGTGTGCTGGTCGATGACATCTGCGACTCCGGGGGGACCTTGTGCAACGCTGCCGCAGCACTCAAGGCGAAGGGTGCCACACAGGTGACGGCATATGTCACCCATGGCGTGTTCTCGAATGGCGCGATCAAACGCGTGGAGTCCTCAGAACTCGACGAAGTTGTCTCCTGCGACACCATCCGCCAGCGTGACGAGGACCTGAAATCGAGATCGCTGCGCACGCTGACGGTCGCCCCGCTTCTCGGCGAAGCCATCCGGCGGATCGCGAACAAGGAAAGCGTGTCGAAACTCTTCGACTGACCTTGCACAATGAAGCCGGGCTTTCCCGTTCGGGCTCGGCTTTCGGGCTTGCCCCCTGCCTGCGTCTGCTGTAGACGCAGCGCTCTTGCAGGAAACGGCGGCGCAAGGTCGTACGTGTCAGGCTGTCACCGGGGCCACAAGTGCGGCGACCGGCGGACTTCAGGACGAAGGGAAAAGCGATGTCGGAAGAAATTGTTTTCAATGTCGAAGTGCGCGAGCGCATTGGCAAGGGCGGTGCCCGCGAAGCCCGGCGACAGGGCAAGGTGCCCGGCGTGCTTTATGGTGGCAAGCTTGGGCCGGTGGCCATCAGTCTGCGCCATAATGAAGTGATCAGGGCCATAAATACCGGCCAGTTCCTGTCATCGACCGCGACCCTTGTTCATGACGGCAAGAAGCAGATGGTCATTCCCCAGGCCATCCAGTTGCATCCGGTAAACGAACTGCCCATGCACGTCGATCTTTACCGCGTCAGTGAAAAGCAGACCATTTCCGTCGAAGTGGCCGTGCACTTCAACGGCGAGGAGGTCAGCCCGGGCATCAAGCGGGGCGGCGCGCTCAATATCGTGCGCCATACCGTGGAACTGCTCGTGCCAGCCGGTAACATCCCGGAATATCTCGAAGCCGACGTGTCCACACTCGATATCGGCGACAATATCAAGATTTCCGACATCACGCTGCCCGATGACGCCGAACCAACCATCACTGATCGTGACTTCACCATTGCCACGATTGTCGGCAGGGTGGCATCGGCCGCGCCGACCGAAGACGAAGACATCGCTCCAGATGAAGTGGAGGCCACAGCACAAGGTGACGAGGACTGATCCTTGTTCACGGCCGCCCTGGAGCAGTTGCGCCGGATCGTCTCGACAGCGCTTGCCGGGGCCGGGCGCAACGCAACGAGGCAGCCAATGCACATACTTGCTGGCCAAGGAAATCCCGGTTCGAAATATGCTGGGAACAGGCATAATATAGGGTTCATGATCATGGACCGGATCGCGCGTGATCATGGTTTCGGGCCGTGGCGCACGAAATTCCGTAGCCAGGTCAGCGAAGGCACAATTGAAACGCCGGCTGGCCGCCGGCAGCTGCTGCTCGTCAAGCCCCAGACCTTCTACAACGAAACCGGCCGCGCGCTCGCCGAGGCGGTGCGGTTCTACAAGCTGTCATCCACGGATGTGACCGTTTTCCATGACGAGATTGACCTCGCGCCGGGACGGCTGAGGGTCAAGCGCGGTGGCGGGCATTCGGGAAACAACGGAATCCGCTCGATTATCCAGCATCTTGGGGCCGATATACGCCGGGTGCGGGTCGGTGTCGGCCATCCGGGCGACAAGTCGAAAGTGATGCCCTATGTCCTGGCCGACATTCCCAAAGGCGAGGAGGCATGGGCAGATGCGCTGATAGCAGCATGTTCCGACGCGCTGGCGCTGCTGGTCGGGGGCGATGACGAGCGCTACCAGACCGAAGTCATGCGCCTTGCCCCTGCGGCGAAATCGGACCCACGCCGGCAGGGCTGATGCCAAACGGCATGGGTGCCTGCCAGCCTGCTAACCCCCGATCAGGCCCAGCGGGACGGCCGTCGTGCGCTTCGACACTGAAATGATGATCCGTGACTGCACATCCGAGACCAGACCGGAACCAAGCAGCTTGTCGCGCAGGAAACTGTCATAAGCATGCATGTCGGTGGTGACGACATGGATGATGTAATCGACCGCGCCCGTGACAGTCATGCACTCGATGACTTCGGGCCATTCCTGGATCAATCGCTCGAAAGCCTGGAGATTCTCCTTGCTTGGCAGGGACAGTTTCACATTCGCGACGACTTCGAAATCAAGGCCGAGTTTCCGCGTGTCGAGCAGTGTCACCCGCCGGATGACAATCCCGGCCTCTTCGAGCCGCTTGATCCGCCGCCAGCAAGGCGAGGATGACAGGCCGACACGCTCGGCGATATCAGCAACAGAAAGCGCAGCATCATCCTGGATCAGCTCAAGGATTCGCCTGTCGATGGTATCAAGCTCCTGAGACAATCTTTTTCCCTTTTATTGCGTTTTGCGGCACTCGCATTCCAATCTGATGCAGAAAATAGTTCGCAAACGCAAGGGTTTTTTGTGTGTAGCCAGATCAACCGCACTGGGTTGCGCGGCTCAGTGAGCGCTCGACCAGTTCCACCGTTTCGGCAACACCGTAAAGGGCAATGAAACTGCCGAAGCGTGGCCCCTGGCTTTGTCCGAGAAGCACTTCATAAAGCGCGCGGAACCAGTCGCGGAGGTTTTCAAATCCGTGCGCCTTGCCGACCGCGAAGACCAGCGTCTGCAAGGCTTCTCCGGTGACTTCGCCCTCATGAGCGCGCAGCCTGCCGGCAAGATCAGCCATGGCGACACGCTCATTTTCCGTTGGCTCGCGATATTCCTTCGAGGGCGCGATGAAATCCTCGTAATAGCGCACGCCATAGCCTGCGAGCCTGTCGAGCAAGGGGTGGCTCTGGGGGCTCGCGCCCGGAGCATACCGCGAAATGAAGCCCCAGAGTGTCGCCTTGTCATGCGCATTCGCGGCGCTGACGAGGTTCAGCAACAACGCGAAACTCACCGGCGAGGACTCCTGGGGCGGCGCGCCGGAATGAATGTGCCAAACCGGATTTTCGATCTGCCTTTCCGGGCTTTCTTCAGGATATTTGCCAAGGAAGGCCAGGTATTCATCCACGGCTTTTGGAATCACGTCGAAATAGAGTTTCTTCGCGGCCCTCGGCTTCTGGAACTGGAACAGCGAAAGCGATTCCGTCGGCGCATAGGCCAGCCATTCCTCGACCGAAATGCCATTGCCCCTGGACTTTGAAATCTTCTCGCCATTCTCGTCGAGGAAAAGCTCGTAGACAAACTGCTCTGGCGGACGGGCGCCGAGAATGCGACAGATCTTCGAATAGATCGGCGCATTGGCCTGGTGGTCCTTGCCGAACATCTCGAAATCGACCCCGAGCGCAGCCCAGCGCATGCCGAAATCCGGCTTCCATTGCAGCTTGACCTGGCCGCCGGTAACCGGAAGCGTTGTTTGCGCGCCATCCTCGTCAAGGAAAGTCACGGTGCCAGCATCCGGATCGACATCCAGCATCGGGACATAAAGGACACGCCCGGTTTTCGGCGAGATCGGCAGGAAGGGCGAATAGGTTGCCTGGCGCTCAGGGCCGAGCGTGGGCAACATCACATCCATGATGTCGCCATAGCGCGCCGCAGCGCGTTTGAGCACCTCGTCAAACAGACCGGATGTGTAGCACTGCGTGGCCGACATGAACTCGTATTCGAAGCCGAAACTGTCGAGAAAGGCCCGCAGGCGCGCATTATTGTGCGCCGCAAAGCTGTCATGTTCATTCGAGAACGGGTCTGGCACGCGCGAGAGCGGCTTCTGGAGATGGGCTTCCAGCATCTCGCGCTGGGGGACGTTGTCGGGAACCTTGCGCATCCCGTCCATATCGTCGGAAAAGCAGATCAGCCGCGTCGGCACCGTGCCGCTGGTCAGCACCTGGAAGGCATGGCGCACCATGCTGGTGCGCACGACTTCGCCGAAAGTGCCGATATGCGGCAGGCCGGACGGGCCATAGCCGGTCTCGAAGATAACCGGATCGCCCGGTTTGCGCTGACCGTCCTTCTCCATCTGCTCGGCGCGCGCGGCAAGCTTTCGGGCAAGTTCGAAGGGCCAGGCTTTCGCGGTCTCGGCGAGGGCGGCGAAATCGGTCATTCCGGGGGGCTTTCCATTTCTCAGACTGGCCGTTGGGGTTAAAAGCCAGCCGGGGCCGGGTCAAGCGCAACCGTGCGCGCTCAGCCGGCCTGGCGCGCATCAAGAATGGCCAGCAGCTTCGCGTCGAACGGGCCGGCGGGCACGTTATTGAGCGCCCTTATCTCCCCGGTCACATTCGCCGCTGCCCTGACACGCTCGAAATCCTCGCCGGCGATGCGTCCGCGCCGATGCAGCGCGCGGGCCGCCCCACCCGTCATCACGAAGGCCGGATCCCAGGAAAGCCCGCCCGACTTGGCAAGTTCATTGGTGCAGTTCGATGTCAGCGTGTTGTAGAAGCGCGCGCGTTTCTCGATCGCGGCGGTGCGCTCAAGCACCGAGGTGAGATAGGCCCTCGCCTCCTGCGGCGCGAGTTCGAGCTTGTAGAGATAGACTTCATGATCGAGATAAACGGCCCGCCGGGTCAGCAGGTCGCGCATGCTCGCCCAGACATAGATGAGTTCGAAACGGCCGAATGCACCGCGCAGGGGGTCGTATTTCTCCCCGACCTCCCGGCGCGCCTCGATTGTCAGGCCGATGGTCTGGCCAGTATCGAATTCGAACACCACCAGAGTGTGCGCCATGATGTCGAGGCCGGGATGCGGCTCGACCATGAGCCAGACCCGCTTCAGCCTTTCGGGCGCCAGCATGCCTGTGTCGATCCATTCGCGCGCCACAGGACCGTGGCGATCATAGCTCCAGTCGCGCACCGGGCTGACCTGCCAGGCATTGCCCTGGCGCCGGACCTTTGGCGTCACCGAAAGATGCTCGACCCATTGGCGGTCATGACGCGGCGTCTTCGTCATGACCGCGATGAAAAACACCACAGCGGCGGCGAGAATCGCGAACAGGATGGGTTTCCAGGTCATGGCGTCAGAATGCCATCGTGGCCGGCGCGAAACTGTCGGCCTGTGCCATTGCCCATTCGCGCGAAAGATGGGTCGCACCGTGATCATCGACCAGCGCGCCCTTTTCAAGCAGGTCATAGGCGCGATGGCCCGGCTCGGCGCGGTCTTCGGTGACGCGGTGCATGATGTGGCGCGGCGTCAGTTCATTGGGGTGACAGCAGCCCGCCGAGCCGACCACTTCCATCAAAGCATGCACCGTGTTGCGGTGGAAATGATAGACGCGTTCGGCCTTGTCGGTCACGACCAGTCCGCGCTGGCGATTGGCATTGGTGGTCGCGATACCGGTCGGGCAGCTGTTATTGTGGCAGTTCAGCGACTGGATGCAGCCAAGCGCGAACATGAAACCGCGCGCGGTGTTGACCCAGTCCGCGCCCAGCGCCATCGAGGCGGCCAGCGAGAAGGCCGATATCTGCTTGCCCGAACAGGCCAGCGC
>CAYXQV010000032.1:0-4043 GCA_964467505.1 uncultured Hyphomonadaceae bacterium
TGCCGGCATAGCGCATCGTGTCGCCGCGTCCGGGCGGTTCGATCTTGATCACTTCGGCGCCGAGATCGGCCAGGATCAGTGTGGCGAACGGGCCGAGCACCACGCTCGACATGTCGACGATCCTGACGCCTTCGAGTGGTCCCCTGGAAGGTTCTTTCGGCAATCTGGTCTCTCCCTCATATTGACTGGATTCATTTTGGGCCCTTTCGCAAGGAGAGCTTCAAGCGAAAACTTCGCCGCCGGCTTGCTGTGACCGGGCTGGCGGGCAAAACTGCTGCGCAGGTTCGAAAGGGATTGGACATGATCACGGCAGATCTCAGCGGCAAGACCGCACTGGTGACCGGGGCCTCGTCAGGCTTCGGCGCGCACTTTTCCAAGACGCTGGCAGCGGCCGGCGCGAAACTGGTCGTCGCGGCGCGCCGCGAAGAGCGGCTTGCCACACTCGTCAAGGATATCGAATCGGGCGGCGGGCGCGCATCCGCAATGAAACTGGATGTCGCGGATGGCGCAGCGGTCATGGCAGCCTTCGAGCAGCTCGGCGCGGTCGATATCGTCGTCAACAATGCCGGGGTTTCAGGTGCCACGCGCGCGCTTGAGACACCTGAAGAGGAATGGCGCTGGACCTATGACGTGAATGTCCATGGCGTGTTCTTTGTCGCGCAGGCTGCCGCGCAGCGCATGGTCGCGGCCGGGCGGGGCGGCTCGATCATCAATATCGCCTCGATCACAGCTGCTCGCCCGGCTGCCGGCAATGCCGCCTATGCCTCGTCAAAGGCCGCCGTGGCGCACCTGACACGCTGTCTCGCGCTGGACTGGGCGCGCCACGATATCCGGGTCAATGCGCTCGCACCGGGCTATTTCGAGACCGATATCAACCGCGAATTCCTGGCGTCGGACTATGGTCAGAAGATGATCAGGCGCATCCCCCAGCGCCGCACAGGCGACGTGCACGAGCTCGACGGCCCGCTCCTGCTGCTTGCGTCCGATGCCTCGTCCTACATGACCGGCACCTGCATTGCCGTGGATGGCGGGCACCTGTGCGGCGCGCTTTAGCGAAAATTCCGGGCGACATGAACATCGGTTCGCCGCTCTCAGGCTCGGCAAATCGCCAGGCATGGGCCGATCGAACGTATCAATCACAGATTGTAAAAGGGGGATTGTTTTCTGAATTCGGCGATTTTCGATTGATTCGAAATTGCCTTTCGGGCAGCTTTCAATTTCGCAATCTGGGAGGGAAAGAAAATGCGACTCGCGATATTGTTGGTGTTCGGAGCGTTTCTGGCACTGCGATCCTGGGCCGAGATACCTCCCGGTATCATCGCGGATTATAATGCGGCGCTACAGTCTGGTGATGCGGGTGCGCAGCAAAAGGCTGCAGCCGGGCTGACCAGCGCGGCCATGAGTGATCCGGCTGATCCCCAGGCCACTTTGCTGGCCTATGAAGGCGCCTGGACACTGTGCCGGACCGGTGACTGCAAGGCGGCCATTGCCCCGGCCGAGTTCGCACTGTCGCAACCGCCGACCGACGCTCATCCCTTGATGGCCGATCGCGAATTGCTGGCCGCACTGGCCGTCTGGATGAATGATCGAAATCGCAGGACCCGCAAGCGTTTCGACACGGTCTTGGCGCAACATGTCGACGCGCCTCCGTCAACCGTCTCCGTTTCGGCGTTCAACCTGCGATACGAGGCAGACCTCGTCGCGGGTGACTGGGGACAACTTGAAGCCAGCGCCGGCGATGCAGCGCGTCATTTCGAACAGGTCAGCGAGCAGTTGCCAGAAAGCTGGATAAATGCGCGCTTTGCAACCATTGTCGCCGATTACACCAACGGGCCAAACGGTAATGCGCAAGAAGACATGGTGCGTCTTGAGGGCGAACTCTACCAGATGGTTTATGGATCGGCGCAGGCGCAAGCCGGCGAGGAACCAGTTGCCTGGCTGAAGGATTCCTATTGGCGCGCAAGTGCCTGGCGCTACGCGATGAACGCCTATTTCGCCTCGATAGACACGTCGCGGACCGGCTCTCGACTGGGCGGTGACAAGGGGCTTGATGAAAAACGCGTGGACGAAATCCTGGCGAGTTATACCGATGCGGTCGACGTGAAACCGAGCATGACGGACACGCCGGGCGTGGCTGAGGATTTGCCATTCTGCGAGGGGGAACTGGTGCAGTCACCGAGTTTGAGATATCCCTCGCGCGCAGGCTTTTCCGGCCATATCGGGGCTGTCATAGCGGGCTACAGGTTTGAAGATGGGCAGGTTGTCGATGTCGAGGTTCTTGCCTCCGTACCTTTTGACGGGTTTCGCGACGAAGTCGTGAAGACCGTCTCACGCTGGCGCTGGAAAAAGGCTGAAAACCAGCCGAGCGAGCCTTGCCGAATGTCCCGCGACAATATCATCCAGACTTTTGTTTTCCAGCTTTAGCAATCTGCCAGAGCACTTGCGACACTGGCGCTGGCACCGACACGGATCGGCTCCGATTGCCGGTCCGGGCTTGCGCCAAGGCGGACAGCGCCCTAACGGCAAAACGTAAGCCGGTGAGCGCGAAACGCTGCGCTGCCAACGCTACCGTTTCTTGTCTTTTTCTTCGTCATCCAATGGCACCGCATAGAGTTCCAGACGGTGATCGACCAGGCGGTAGCCCAATTGCCGGGCGATTTCGTCCTGCAGGCGCTCGATCTCCGCGTTCTGGAATTCCACGACCTTGCCGGAGCGAACATCAATCAGGTGGTCATGATGCTCCTGGGGCATTTCCTCGAAGCGCGAGCGTCCGTCGCGAAAGTCATGACGCTCGATGATGTCGTAATCCTCGAAGAGTTTGACGGTACGGTAGACGGTGGCAAGGGAGATCGATGCATCCAGACTGTTGGCACGCCTGTGCAATTCCTCGGCATCGGGATGATCCTCGGCATCCGACAGGACGCCGGCAATAATCCGACGCGGCTGCGTCATGCGCAGGCCTTTTTCGATACACAGTTTCTCGATACGGCTCATCATTCCTAAATGGACGCAAACAGCCGACAAGTCCAGTCAGTCCGCCAATGTCCGCGAGAGAAGCAGCGCATCGCGTCCCGGGCCATAATATCCCCGCCGGCGTCCGGTTTCGACAAAGCCGAAACGCCCGTAGAGCGCGCGTGCCGCCGCGTTGTCCTCGGCGACATCCAGCAGGAAGCTGGCCATTCCACGCTCACCGGCGCGCATCAGGCAGCTTGCGATCAATTGCGATGCCAGCCCATGTCGATGGCGCTCCGGCGCGGTTGCGAGGGTGAGAATTTCCGCAGTATCGGCGGCAAACTGGACCAGGCAGAAGGCGGCGAGCGCCTCGCCAGAACCCTCAATCGCAAGGGCAAGCGTTGCGGGCGCATCGAGCAGGGATTCGAAATCGGCCCGCGACCATGGGCGGTCGAAAGCGCGCACATGCAGCCTCGCCATTCGCTCGCCATCACCCGGCCGCAGGATGACGATGGCGTGGCTCATTGTTTGCTGGCCGGCAGGGCCGCGTCCGGCTCGCGGACATAGACCGGGCGGGCAGGCGACGTTTCGGGCGAAAGGTGGCGGGCGCGCAGCGCCGTGGTCGCCGCTGACGGGCTGCACGGCTGGGCGCCTGCCAACAGGTCCGGCCGGTCGCTGAGCAGGGGCAGGTCGCCGGACACCTCCTCAATCGGGCGTTCCTGCGCCGGGCCGAGCGTTTCCAGACCGCAAATGTCCTGCGTCCAGAAACTGATGTCGGGGGGACGTTTGCGGGCTATCAGGGCCACGCGATGCGGCGATGTCCGCTCGCACGGCGATGCAGCCTCCAGGCTGGTCACACCAACGCAGTCGATGCCAAGCGTCAGTGCCAGGGCGCGCGCGAAGGCCACGCCAATGCGCACACCTGTGAAACTGCCCGGTCCGCAGACGACGGCGAGCCGGTCAAGATCACCGGGGACGAGGCCGCCCGATGCAAGGAGTTCACGAACCGCATCTGCCAGCCGCGCATCCTGGCCCCTTGCCATGTCCTCGCGCAGGCAGCCAGTGATCAGCCCGTCCTCGGCAAGGGCGAG
>CAYXQV010000032.1:4143-15928 GCA_964467505.1 uncultured Hyphomonadaceae bacterium
GTGAGCAGGCCATGAGGCGTCCTGGCAACAAGCCATTCGTGAACACGTCCTACAGGATGACGCATGCTTCGTCGAAATCCAGACGCGGGGAGCGCGCAAACAGGTCCTCTGTGGAACCATGCCCGAGATTGCAGATCCAGTTGACCCGCCAGTTCTTCATCTCGCCGTCGGCCGAATCGAAGAATTCGCGGTTCACACCATCGCTGTCAAATCCTGACATCGGGCCGCAATCAAGGCCGAGTGCGCGCGCGGCGATCAGGAAATAGGCGCTCTGGAGTGTGCCGTTCCGGAATGCTGTTTCGGTGCGTGCCGGCTCGTTCTCGAACCAGTCGCGCGCACCGGGATTGTGCGGAAAGAGTTCTGGTATCTTCTCATGAAACTGGTGATCATAGGCGATGATCACGGTCCAGGGCGCAGCTTCGGTCTTGTCGCGGTTCGGGCCGATCATGTGAGGCAGGAGCTTCTGTCTCGCCGCGCTTTGCCTTGGCAGGAAAATATAGCGCGCCGGGCAGCAATTGGCACTTGTCGGCCCCCATTTCTGCAGGTCATAGACCGCCCGGATCAGCGTTTCGGGAACGTGGGTGTCCTCCCAGGCATTATGTGTACGTGCCTGGCGGAAAATGACGTCGAGCGCATTGTCGCTGACCGGTGCAGCCATGGGGTGATCGTCCTCTCGGTTCAGGTTCGGTGGCTTGGCGTGCGCCGCGCCAGCGCAGGCTAGAGCGCAGCTTCGACCGCAGTGACTTCGGGCACATAGGCCTTGAGCATGTTTTCGATGCCCTGCTTGAGCGTATAGGTAGATGACGGGCATCCCGCGCAGGCACCACGCATGTGGAGGTGGACGATCCCTGTATCCGGCTCGAATCGCTGAAAGACGATGTCACCGCCATCCTGTGCGACAGCCGGCCGGACCCGGGTCTCGATGAGTTCGCGAATTTCCCCGACGATTTCGGCGGCCTCGCCGGTGTATTCGATCTCGTCGTCGCTCCGTGTGAGCGCATCTTCGCCCGATCCCTCGATCACGGGAAGACCGGCCATGAAATGGTCCATGATTGCAGCCAGCGCCATCGGCTTGACATGTTTCCAGTCGGCCGCTTCATCTTTCGAGACCGACAGGAAGTCGGCGCCGAGAAAGACGCGTGCGACACCATCAATTTCGAACAGGGCACGGGCGAGGGGGCTGGAAGAGGCTTCACTCGCGCTGGCGAAATCGAACGGCCCGGATGTGCCGGCGACAGACTGGCCCGGAAGGAATTTCAACGTGTCCGGATTGGGCGTGGGTTCGGTCTGTATGAACATCGGGTTGCACCTTTCACGGTCATTGTCCACCAGATGGAGCCGGCACGCAGATATTCAATGTCATCGTCGCCGCGAACGCTCAGGGGGAGGTGGTGATCACGACCATGTCGGCTTGCGCCAGCGCTGTATCGGGGCTCGCCCCCTCAAGCAGCTGTGCAAGTTTTGACGTTGCCTCGCCTGCCTGTTCGAGATGCCAGGCCATCGAGGCCAGGTGGTTGGGCAGGATCAGCCCGTCGCCATCCTGGTTCGACACCATGAGTGGCGACTGGCCAGCGATCCGCTGCCACAGCATTTCAACCTCGCGCCACTGCGCGCGAAGGCTCGCGCTCATCTCCAGCTCGCGATTGTTCTCTGCAAGGGCGGACAACAGGTTTGATGTCAGGTGAGCGCGTGCGCGTGCCCGGTAAAATGCCCTGACATCGTTCTGGCCCGCCGGCCATGCATCCGGCACACCGACCAGCGCGCCGATATCGATTGCGGAGTCATCGGCCCATGCCGCAAAAAGCCCGACAGCCTGGGCAAGTTCCGCATTTGTGTCGAGCTTTCCGGCCAGGCCATGATCGACACGTCCGCTGTAGCGGGCAAGCGCCTCGGCGGCTGCGATAAGGCGGGGCGTCATGGGTTCGTTCTGCACCGGGCGCAAAAGCCGGCTTGCCGCGGCAAGGTCGGGGTCGGCCTGGCCGTCATCGGCAATGATCGTGGCGCTCAGCTGGGAGAAATCCGCAACGGCCGTGACCAGAGCATCCTGCCAGGCGGGCTGCGCCGTCAACCGCGACGCAGGACGCCAGCCGGCAAGATCGCCGGTCCAGCCCTTGCCCTCGACCTCGCGCGCGATCAGTGAGATCGCCACGCCGGCCTCGGGCGCCGGCCAGAGTGAGATTTCCACCGAGTCGACCGCGTTGTCATCGACCGAATGCGCCGACCACATCATGCCTGGATACAGCCCCACGACCCCCGCAATCACACCGATCTTCGAAACCGTCTTGCAGGTCCGCCAGATCCGGCTGGCAGCGAGCATGACCGGGCTTGGCCGGATATCGTCGAAATTCATGTCGTCTTCATTGCCAATTATTGTAACGACTGGCCCCTCGCGGCGATAGACATCCGAAACAGGTGCTGGCAATTGCGACATGAAATCCAATTCCTTTATCTGCTGCGCACTTTGGCCGCTCACCAAAGGGCCCGCAAGCCGAAGAAAGTGAATTTACAGCAAGATTCAGCCTTGACGGCTGTGTTTGCTGACTAATCGCCGAGGCCACGAACAACAGCGGCGACCTGTGTGACTGTCTCGGTGCCATCGGGCGCGACGAAGACCAGTTCGACCATGTGTTTTTCACCCAGCGCCAGCGGTTCGACACCGAAGATCATCAGATGATCGCCTCCGCGTTCAAGTTGGACTGTCTTGCCATCCGGCACGACAATCGCGTCCACCTTGCGCATCCGCATGGTGCCATTGTCCATCGACATCGTGTGAATTTCGATGAGTTCGGCGACGGTGCTGCGCGCACCCGTAAGGCGGAAATCGCCGCCCGTTGCTGACAGGTCGACCCCGCCCATGGTCACGTCGCGTCCGCCAGCCGGTTCAAGTATGAACGCGTTGCCCGCCTCGATTGTCGCAGAGCCATTGCTGACGGGCGGTTGGCAGGCGCCGAGCACAAGCAGTCCCGCTGCCATGCAGATTGCCATTGTCTTCATTCGAAACGTCTCCTGTTAACGGGCTTTCAGGCGCGCCAGAAACCGATAATCTGCCTGATGTCGTCCATGACCGGCCCTGCGATTTCACTGGCCCGCTGCGCGCCGTCCGCAAGGATCCGGTCGATCCCGGCCGGATCATTCATCAGCCTGCGCATTTCGGCGGTGACCGGCGAGAGCTTCTCGACAGCCAGTTCGGCGAGCGCCGGCTTGAACACGCCGAACCCTTTTCCGGCAAACTGGTCGAGCACTGCCTGGGCGCCGACCCCGGTCAATGTCGCATAGATATTGATCAGATTGTCGACTTCCGGGCGCTCTGCCAGCCCGTCAATTGTGGACGGGAGCGGGGCCGGGTCCGTTTTCGCCTTCCTTATCTTCTTCGCGATCGTGTCGGCATCGTCGATGAGATTGATGCGTGAGAGGTCTGACGGATCGGATTTCGACATTTTCTTGGTGCCGTCCTTCAGGCTCATGATCCGCGCACCGGGACCGTCGACAAGCGGCTCGGGCAGCGGAAAGAAGCCGGCCGCGTCGAATTCGCGATTGAACCGGTCGGCAATGTCGCGGGTCAGTTCCAGATGCTGCTTCTGGTCCTCACCGACAGGCACATGGGTCGCCTTGTAGGCGAGAATGTCAGCCGCCTGCAGCACCGGATAGTCGAACAGGCCAACCGAGGAGCGCTCGCGATCCTTGCCGGCCTTCTCCTTGAACTGGGTCATCCGCTCCAGCCAGCCCATCCGCGCCACGCAGTTGAAATACCAGGCAAGTTCGGCATGAGCCGGCACGCCAGACTGCGCAAAGACGATCGAACGCTGCGGATCGATACCTGCAGCCAGGAAGGCGGCGGCGATTTCGCGGGTCTTTCCGGCAAGCTGGCGGGGATCCTGCGGCACGGTGATCGCGTGCAGGTCAACCACGCAGAAAATACAGTCATGGCTTTCCTGCATGGCGACAAATTTCACCAGCGCGCCGAGATAATTGCCAAGGTGCAGGTCCCCGGTGGGCTGCACGCCGGAAAAGACCCGTTGCGGGCCACTATAGGAGGGGGTGTCATCCGTCATGACCGCTTCGTTACTCCGCTGCGGGCCGGCGCGCCAGTGCCTTGATGTCGCCCGGTCGCACCGCACCGAACCAGAGTGCGAACAGCGCGTAGATTCCCATGCCCACGACAATGAATGCGAGGGTTTGAAGGAACCGGCCCGGCACGAGGCCATCCAGCCAGCCGCGATATGGGCCCAGCAGGATCACGAGTGTGAAGGCCATGCCCAGGCTCGACACCAGCGCAGCGGCCAGCCGGCTGGCCAGCAAGGCCCCCGGCCTGTACCAGCCACGCGTCCAGAGCGTGGCGGCCAGCGCGCCCGCATTGACCCAGGCTGCGAGGCTTGTTGCCACGGCCAGTCCCGGAAAGCCCGGCTCGCCCTGTGCGCGCAACCAGAAGAAAAGCCCTGCTCCCAGCGCGGTGTTGACAAGAACCGAGACCAGGGCAAAGCGCATCGGCGTGCGGGTGTCCTCGCGAGCGAAGAAACCCGGCGCGAGCACCTTGATCAGCACGAAGGCCGGCACGCCCCAGGCGAAATGGAACAGCGCGCGACCAGCAAGCTGCGCGTCCTGCGCGGTAAAGGCACCGCGGGCAAACAGCCCTTCGATCAGGTAGACCGGCGCGACCATCAGCGCGCCCGCCGCCGGCAGTGTCAGTGCCATGGACAGCCCGATGCCGTCATCCATCAGCTTCTGCGCCCCCGGCCCATCCCCTGACCGCGCCGAGCGCGACAGGCGCGGCAGGATGGCCACGCCAACAGCGACCCCGACAAGGCCCAGCGGCAGCTGGTAGAGACGGTCGGCGAATTGCAGCCAGGAACGCGCCCCCTGCTCCAGACCGGCAAGCGCCTGGCTGATCAGGATGTTGATCTGCATTCCCGATGCGGCAATCGCTCCGGGCAGGGCAAGTGCCAGAATGCGCCTGACATTTGGCGTCAGACGTGGCCAGGCCAGAAGCGACAGCGAGACACCCTGCCGGCGGGTGCCCCACCACAACATTGCGGCCTGCAACACGCCGGCTATGGTCACGGCGATGGCCGAGAATTTTGCCGTGGCGAGCTTGTCAGGTCCGGCAAGTGCCGCCGCAATGATGCATACATTCAGCAGTGTCGGTGCGCCCGCGCTGAGTGCGAACCGTCCGGCTGCGTTCAGGACGCCTGCAAACAGGGCGGCAAGCGCCATGCAGGCCAGATAGGGCATGGTGATCTGCGTGAGCAGGACGGCCAGCGCGAATATGCCCGGATCGTCGAGATAGCTGCCCATGAAGATGACCATGATCCATGGCATGGCGATCTGGGCGATGATGACGATCGCTGCGGTGGTCGCGAACAGGACCCGCATGGCTTCGCCGGCGACCTTGTGGGCCGCCTCGCGCCCCTCCGCCTCGAGCGTGCGGGCATAGGCGGGCACGAAGGCCTGCGCGAACGCCCCTTCAGCGAAGAAGCGCCGGAACAGGTTGGGAAACATCAGCGCGGCAAAGAAGGCATCACCCACCGGCCCCGCGCCGATCCTGGCCGCCAGCACGACATCTCGCGCAAAGCCGAGTATCCGGCTCGCCAGCGTCAGCGATGACTGGACAAGGGTGTTGCGTGCAAGGCTCATGACGCGGCTCCTCAGCGGATGGCGATACCTGCGCGCACGCGACGTGTCATCAGAAACTGTCCACCGCACTTGCCCGTTTCAGTTCGCGCGCCGGTGTCGAGGGGGCATCGGGTGCGTCGCGGTCGAGAACGCCGAGCAGTTCGCTGCGCAGGCGCTGGGCATGCGCCGGCCCCTGGATCTTTCCGCCCGCCGGCGTCTGGACGTAGAAGGCATCAAAGACCCTCTCGCCATAGCTTCCCACATGGGCTGAGCGGATGGACAGCGCCTCGCGCGCGAGAACCCGGGCCACATCGTAGAGAAGTCCCTGGCGGTCACGTCCGGCCAGGTCGATGACTGTGCATTCAGCCGAAAGGTCCTGGCGTATCTGGACCATGGGCTGGACGATGAAGGCAGCTTCGCGCCGCTCGCGGCGGGTGCGGATGTCGACCGGTTCGCTGTCGCCGGCAAGCGCCAGGCGCACGTCCCCGGCAAGGCGTTCAAGCCGCTCAGGATCGCCCTGTGCAAAGATGTCGCCACGCGGGTCCTGCAGGACGAAAGTGTCGATCACCTCGCCTTCCCGGCTGGTGAAAGCCTGCGCCGAAACGATGTTGGCGCCCCGCGAGACGATTGCACCGACAAGACTGGCGAAAAGGCCGATCCGGTCGTGCCCGCTGACCAGCAGGTCGACCCCGCCGCGCCCCTCGCGCACCCGGTGAGCGACCAGCGATGCCTCGCCTGCTGCGTTCAGCTGGTCGCGATGCCATTGCAGGTCCTCGACATCATGGCCTGTCCAGTAGGCTGTCTCCATTTTCAGCATCCGCTCGGGCAGGTGCCCGTTGACCTCGACAAGTTGCTGGCGCCGGTTTTCGGCCCGCTCCTCAAGTGCAGCCTGGACGGCTGCCTCATCGGTGCGGTCGCCGCGCAGGGCCGCTGCGGTGTTGTGATAGAGATCGCCCAGGAGCTGGCCTTTCCAGGCATTCCACACGCCAGGGCCAACCGCCCAGATATCGGCAACCGTGAGGATGTAGAGACAGCGCAGGCGCTCGAGGTCCCCGACCAGGGAGGTGAACTTCGCCACTGTGCGCGGGTCCGAAATGTCGCGCTTCTGGGCGGTTTCACTCATTTCCAGGTGATTGCGCACCAGCCAGCCGACAAGGTCGACTTCTGCACGCGCAAGGCCCAGCCGCCGCGCGGCGCGTGTTGCGGTTTTCTCGCCTTCCACCTGCTGGTCGCCGCGCCCCTTGCCGGTGTCGTGCAGCAGCATCGCCAGGTACAGGGCCCGGCGGTTTTCGATCAGGGGAAACACATCCCGGGCGAGCCTGTGGCCCTCCACGCGGCCATGCTCGATATCGCTGATCCGTTCGACCGCGCGCAGGGTGTGCTCATCGACAGTGAAATGGTGGTACATGTTGAACTGGGTCTGCGCGACGATCGCGCCGAACTCCGGCAATGCCTTTCCCAGCACGCCGGCTTCATTCATCCGCTTCAATGTCAGGGCAGGGCGCTCGCCCTTAAGGATCGCCGCCAGCATGGCTTCGCGCGCCTGCGGCGTCTTTCGCACGTCCGGCCTCAGCTTGCCGAGATGGCGCCGGACTGCCCACAGTGCGTCAGGGTGAACATCGAGGTCCTCGCGCGCGGCGAGCACGAAGAGCCGGATCATCCGGGTCGGATCCTCGGTCAGCTGGCTTTCCTCCGCGATCGAAAGCCGGCCTGCATCGACGATAAAGCCGGGCTCGCCGTCAAGTGGTTTTGGCGGGCGCTGCGGCAGGAAGCGCATCAGGCCCTCGGGGCGTTTCTTCTCGCGCGCTTCCAGCTTGGCCGCCACGATCCGGGTCAGTGAGCCGACATCCTTGGCCACGAGGAAATAGCGCTTCATGAAGCGTTCGACACCGAGTTGCCCGCCGCGGTCGCGATATCCCATGCGTTCGGCGATTTCCGGCTGCAGGTCGAAGCTGAGGCGTTCCTCGGCGCGCCCGGTCAGGTAATGAAGATGGCAGCGCACGGTCCAGAAGAAGCGCGCCGAGCGCACATAGCGCCGGTAATCCTCACGCGCGAAAACCGACGAGCGCATCACGTCCTCAAGCGTCTCGCCGCCCTCCATATGCTTGATGATCCAGTAAAGTGTCTGCAGGTCGCGCAGGCCACCCTTGCTTTCCTTCACATTCGGTTCGACCACATATCGCGTGTCGCCCTGGCGGGCATGGCGCACATCGCGCTCTGCCAGTTTGTCGGCGATGAATTGCGCGTCCTCGCCGGCCACGCACTTGTCGTGAAAACTGCCCTGCGCCTCGTCGAAAAGGTCGCGGTCGCCGCAAATGAAGCGCATGTCGAGAAGCGACGTCTTTATGGTCACATCCTCGCGCGCCAGGCGCACGCATTCTTCGGGCGTGCGAAAGGCGTGGCCGACCTTCAGCCCCATGTCCCAGAGGGCATAGAGCATGAATTCCAGAACGCTTTCGGCGTGAGGGCTCGTCTTCCAGGCGTGCAGCACCAGCAGGTCGATGTCGGAGGAGGGCGCGAGCACGCGGCGGCCATACCCGCCGGTTGCGGCAATCGACAAGCGTTCACCCTCGGTCGGGTTGCGCGCGCGGAACACATGCGTGGTCGTGAAATCGTAAAGCGCGGATATGACTTCATCCTGGACGCTTGCGAGCAGCCTGGCCGTGTCGAGCCCGTCAGCGCCCTGTTGCAACCGCTCCTGTGCGATCAGCCGTCCACGGAACATTGCGCCGTGCAGCAGGTCCACCGCCCGGGCCCGCGCGGCTTGCTCGTTGCCGATATTGTCGAGCGCCGCCGTGGTCAGGTTCACCCGCAGAGAGCGCCCGTCGATAATGTTTGCCAGCCGCCAGGGACCAGGACGGCTGGCTCGCTGGGGCTGGGTTTCCAGCAGGGTCGGCTCATTCGGCTTCGGCTTGTCTGTCTCGCTCATGTTCAGACACTTAAGCGAGATGGACCGGCGAGGGAATGGTTGCCGGGTCTGTCGCTCAACTTTCCCCGAACAGGTCGATGGCCGTCGCCGTCATTGCCCTGACCGCAGTGTCGATGGTTGGCGGTGCATCGGGGGCAAAGAAGGGCGAGTGCAGCGAGGGCAGGGGCAGTTTCGTGCCCTGGCTCTTCTGATAGGTCTCCGGATTGACTGCGCCGACCCAGAACAGGAGCGAGGGGATCTTGTGGCCAGTGCGGCCATACTGGCTGAAATCCTCCCCGCCCATCACCGGCGAGACCTCGAAAACATTTTCCGCGCCGATGGCCCCCGAGATCGCAGCCACGGCCTTTTCGGTCAGTGCCGGGTCGTTATAGGTCGACGGAGTATAGTCGCTCTCGACCACGACTTCCGGCTCGGGAGCGCCGAAACTCTCGGCCTGTCCCTTTGCGATCCGCTTGATGCCCGACAGCAGCATGTCGCGGGTGTCGTCATCATAGGAGCGCACGGTCAGCTTCAGGTGTGCCACGTCGGAGATGATATTGTGCTTCGAGCCCGCCTCGATCGCCCCGACCGTGACCACACCCGGCGTCTGCGGATCAAGATTGCGCGAGACCAGCGTCTGCAGCGCTGTCACGATATGGGCGGCGACCAGAACCGGGTCCTTTGTGGTGTGCGGGTAGGCACCATGACCGCCGACGCCCTTCACCTCGATATCCACACTGTCGACATTGGCCATGGCATAGCCGGGTGAATAGGAGACGGTGCCGGCTGGCGTTGCAGACGAGACATGTAGGGCGAGATTGTAGTCGGGCAGGGGAAAGCGCTCGAACAGGCCGTCGGCTAGCATGGCCTGCGCGCCCAGGCCAAGCTCTTCGGCCGGCTGCAGGATCATCACCAGTGTGCCCGACCATTCATCCTTGCGCGACACCAGTTCCCGTGCGGTGCCGATCCAGCTTGTCATGTGGATGTCGTGACCGCAGGCATGCATCACGCCGCTGTCGACCCCTGTCCAGGTCACGTCCGTCACGTCTGAGGCATAGTCGAGCCCGGTGCGCTCATTCACCGGCAGGGCGTCCATGTCGGCGCGAATCAGGATGGTTGGCCCCTCGCCATTTTCCATGACACCGACGACGCCGTAGCCGCCAACTTCGTCAATGGCGCCGCCCTGGTCACGTTCGGCCTTGGCCTTCACCCAGTCGTCGCCCAGCCCGGTCGTCACATCGAAGCCAAGCCGTTCCATTGCGTCGGCAAGCAGGGCGGATGTGTCATCTTCCTGCAGCGACAGTTCGGGATGGTTGTGAAGGTGGGTGTAGAGATCAACGAGGTCAGCCGTCGCGGCATCGGTCTGTGTTTCAGCCTCTGCCATTGTTTGAAGAGCCAAGGCGAGGCTGATCGCGCCTGCACTCGCAAGACAGGATTTCAGGGACATGGGGGTTCCTCCGGGCATCGTGTTTGTTCTCATCAGCATAAAAGGTCTGCCGCGCCCTGCAAGCGGCGCGGCTCTCATCTTGATCTGAAGCCATCGGGAAACTCCCTTCACGCGGCCACAGGACCCTTGCGCAAGGGCGCAGCCTTGTTGCGCTCGAAGCTCAGCGTCCCACCAGCGGGGCGTAGCCGAGATGCGTGCCAGCATCGACAAGGAGCATCTCGCCTGTGACATGGCGAGCCGCATCGCTGATGAAGAACAGCGCCGCGTCGGCGACATCATCCGGGGAGGACGCGGCCTTGAGCGGGGTGGCATCCTCGACTGACTTGCGCAGCGCAAGATATTTCTCCTCCTCCATATGATCTGAGAACCAGCGCGTGTCGATATAGCCAGGGCACACGGCATTGACCCTTATGGCAGGTGCAAGCGCACGCGCCAGCGAGAGCGTCATCGTGTTCAGCGCGCCCTTGGAGGCGGCATAGGCGACCGAGGAGCCGATGCCTGTCACCCCGGCAATCGAGGATGTGTTGAGCACGCTGGCCGCCCGACCGGTCTTCTCATGGGCGGCGCGCAGCAACTCCTCGCAGGCCTGAACCATCAGGAAGGGGGCTGCGACATTGATCGAATAGAGCTGCAGGAAGTCTTCGCGAGACAGGCCTTTCAGGTTGCCATGATTGGGCACGCGCTTGGTGGTGCCTGCATTGTTGATCAGTATATCGAGCTGGCCCCAGTCGCGCGCCGCATCTGCAAGCGCCTGGCAGCCCGCATCGCTGCCCATGTCTGCCTGCACCAACCGGATGTCCCCGCCATGGGCCCGGCAGGTCTCGACAACCTCTTTTGCAGCCTCGCCGCTTGACGCATAGTTGATGATCACATCGGCCCCGCGCTCGGCAAGCCTGATGGCCATGGACCGGCCAAGCCCTGCCGATGAACCGGTCACGATTGCCTTGCGACCTTCCAGATCCTTCATGTCTTCCTCCACTGCCGTGTTTGACTGCATTGCGCGATGAAGACCGCAACCGCCCTGACAATCAAGTCCGCCATGCGCGGGGCCGGTTCAGGAAATGGCGCGTTGAAACCGCAAACAGCGATTGGCGTTTGCCGCCAGTCATTGCATAAGGGCCCAACAAGCTTCGGGAGGGCTTTCATGACCTGGGTCTTGATCTTCGGCGGACTGGCGCTGCTCTTCATCGGCGGAGAAGTCCTCGTCCGCGGCTCGGTGGGCGTGGCGCGCCGGCTTGGCGTGTCGGAGCTGATCATCGGGCTCACACTGGTCGGATTTGGCACGTCCCTGCCGGAACTGGTGACATCGATACGCGCGATCGAGCAGGATGCGGTCGGTATCGCCGTGGGCAATGTGGTCGGATCGAACATCGCCAATGTGTTGCTCGTGCTCGGGCTTGCCGCGCTGATCGCGCCAATCGTCACCCAGCCCTCGGCCCTGGCGCGCGACACCGGTTTCATGATCCTCGTCACGGTCGCGTTCGCGGTCCTGGTCTGGCTGGACCTGTTCTCCCGGCCTGTCGGGATTGCGATGGTGGGCGTGTTGCTGGCCTATGTTGCGTTTTCCTTCCTGCTTGACCGGCGTGGCAACACGCCGGCAGCCCGTCTGCACGCCGATGAAAGCGCGATCATCGGGGGCAACGATCCGCTTGCGATGTCATTGATCCTCGCCATTGCAGGGATTGCCGGTGTCGTCTTCGGTGCGAGATTCCTGGTTGATGGCGCCATCCGGCTCGCCAGCGCGGCAGGACTGTCGGAAACCGTTATCGGTCTTTCCATTGTCGCCGTCGGCACAAGCCTGCCAGAGCTTGCCACCTCGG
>CAYXQV010000033.1:0-15654 GCA_964467505.1 uncultured Hyphomonadaceae bacterium
CCATCGAGGCGGCCAGCGAGAAGGCCGATATCTGCTTGCCCGAACAGGCCAGCGCGATCTCGTCTTTCAGCCCGGCCCCGACCAGCGCATTGCGCGCCAGCAGCAGGCCCTGGCGAAGCGGCGCGCCGACATGATCGAGAAACTCCGCCGGCGCAGCGCCAGTGCCGCCCTCGCCGCCATCGACGACAATGAAATCAGGCCGGATCCCGCTCTGCAGGCTGGCTTTCATCAGCGCCAGGACCTCCCAGCGATTGCCGACACACAGTTTCAGCCCGACCGGCTTGCCGCCTGACAGCTCGCGCAGCCGGGCTACGAAATCCATCAGTTCCAGCGGTGTGGAAAACGCAGAATGTCCGGGCGGGGAGGCGCAGGTCTCGCCGACGGGAATGCCGCGTGCCTCGGCGATCTCCGCTGTCACCTTGGCACCGGGCAGAACCCCGCCATGGCCCGGCTTTGCGCCCTGGCTGAGCTTGATTTCGACCATCTTGACCTGGTCAGTCGCGGCCGTTTCCGCAAACTGGACGGGATCGAAGCCGCCATCGCTGGCACGTGCGCCGAAATAGCCCGAGCCGAGTTCCCAGACCAGATCACCCCCGCCAGCACGGTGATAGCGCGAAATGCCGCCCTCGCCGGTATCGTGATAGAAGCCCCCCTTGGCTGCGCCGCGATTGAGCGATTCAATGGCGCGCGCGCCCAGCGAGCCGTAACTCATCGCGGAAATGTTGAACACGCTGGCCGAATAGGGCTTTGCGGTTCCCGGCGCGCCGACATGCACGCGCGGATTGTCGGTGACCGGTTTCATCGCGGCGATCGAATGCGACAGCCATTCATAGGGCGGGCGGGCCATATCGACCTGGCTGCCGAACGGCTCGACCGAGCTGACATTCTTGGCGCGCCGGTAAACCATTGCGCGTTCCTCGGTGTTGAACGGGCGCCCTTCGGTCTCGCTCTCGACGATATAAGCCCGCAGGAACGGGCGCATCGCCTCGCCGATCCAGCGAATGCGCCCGGTCAGCGGATAATTTCGCCAGATCGTGTGGCGGCGCTGCAGGAGGTCGTAAAACCCGACCAATGCGAGCAGGCCGAACGGCAAAGCGGCGAGTGCGAACCAGGTCGACAGCGCCAGGCCGGCCAGACTGAGCGCCGCACACACAAGAATGATCGCAAATGGCAGGAAGCGCGACATCAGGAAAACTCCAATCCAGGCGTCAGTTTCCCGCTGGGCTTAGCAGCTTGTCGGACGGGCGTCATCCGGCAGGGTACGAGCGGGCGATGCGTGTTTGACAAAAAAAACCGCCCGGGCGTGATGACGCCGGGCGGCCTGTTTTCTGCTGCGATGATCGCCGGCCGGTTCAGGCCGCCGCGGCTTCCGCGCTCTTGTTCGGCTTGGGATCGCGCAGCACATAGCCGCGTCCCCAGACCGTTTCGATGAAATGATCGCCGGCAGCCTTCTGCAGCTTCTTGCGCAGCTTGCAGATGAACACGTCGATGATCTTGAGTTCGGGCTCGTCCATGCCGCCATAAAGATGGTTGAGGAACATTTCCTTGGTCAGCGTCGTGCCCTTGCGCAGTGAAAGCAGCTCGAACATCTGGTATTCCTTGCCCGTCAGGTGCACGCGGTCCCCGTTTACCTCGACCGTCTTGGCATCAAGATTGACGAGAATGTCACCGGTGCGGATGACGCTTTCGGCATGACCTTTCGAGCGGCGCACAATCGCGGTGATGCGCGCGACCAGTTCGTCCTTGTTGAACGGTTTTGTCAGATAGTCATCAGCGCCGAAGCCGAGCGTCTTGACCTTGGCCTCGATGTCGGGATTGCCCGACAGGATCATGACCGGCGTGTTGACGCGCGCCATGCGCAACTGCTTGAGAACTTCATAGCCGGAAATGTCTGGCAGGGTCAGATCGAGCACGATGATATCATACTCGTAAATCTTGCCCAGATCGACGCCCTCTTCGCCAAGGTCCGTTGAGTAAATGTTGAAGCCGGCCCCTTTCAGCATCAGTTCGATGCTGCGGGCGACGGCACTGTCATCCTCAATGAGAAGGACCCGCATGTTCTCGCTCCCGAATCAGTCTAGCGACCACACTAGCCGCATTCGTTAACCTTGTAAGATGCTATTCTGTTAATCCTAACACGGAATTAACGTGTACGGAAATTCCGTGTTCCCTGTAAAGTTTTTCGTCAGTATTGCATCGCCGCTGCAGACGGGCCGTCCGTCATGAGCGCGTGGGCGATCGCGATCAGGTCCTGGATCGACTGGGCGCCGGGATTGGTGGAAATCAGGGTTTTCTGGCTGCGGATCGCTTCCTTGACCTTCGGGTCATTCATGATGACGCCCGCAAGATGCGGGCGGAAACCGAGAAAGGTCTGACAGGCCCGCGCAATCGCCTCATAAGTTCGCTGGCCGGCGGCACGGCTGTCTGCCTGGTTGATCGCGATGGTCGCCTCGACATTCGGCGCATACCCCCGCAGCACCTTGATGAAGGCATAGGCATCTGTCATCGAGGTTGGCTCATCGGTGATGATCATCAGCGCCTTGTCGGCAGCGCGGGCAAGGCGCATGCAATTGGCCTCGATCCCGGCACCCAGATCAACGATCACCTGGTCATATTGCAGGGCAAGGGCCGACAGGCCGGCCGCAAGACGGGCAACCTCTTCCGACGGCAGTTCCGCCAGCGCACCAGAGCCCGAACGCCCCGGCAACACATCGAACCCGCCATGCCCAGCCCCACCATCGACCGGTGTGACGGCGTCTTCGAGTTCCACCCATCCGGCAATCACTGCGGCAAGGTCTGTCTCAGGGGCAATTCCGAGTTGGACATCGACATTTGCAAGGCCGAGATCACCGTCGACGAGAAGGGTGCGCTTGCCGGCCTGACCAAAGGCGCTGGCCAGGGTTATGGCCGAAAAGGTCTTGCCGACACCGCCTTTCCCGGAGGCGACGGCAATGATGGAAGCTGGCGCCACGCGCGGCGAAGGCGCAGATCGGCGATCCATCGATTTTCGAAGCATGAAGCTCATTTATGCTGCTCCTTTCAGGGCCATCTGCCCCGACGAGTCTTCCAGCAGCAGTGCCGCGAGGCGCGAGGCCGCTGCAGGAACAAGACCGCCGCCGATGAATGGCGTGGCGGCAAGATGGGAAAAGGCGATGCCGGCATTCGACAGTGCGGCGATCACCCCGCCGCGCCGGCGCGCAACGTCAAGCTTGGTCAGGATGGCGCGGGATATTCCGGCCCGGGCAAATGCGCGCGCCGCCTCAGCCTGGTCATCGGGGTGGCCCTCGGCTGACATGACAAGCACGGGCTCTGCGTCGATCGCCGAAACAAGATCCCTCAGCTGTGCCATTTCGCGTGTGTCGCCGGGGATGATGGCCGGCATGTCGATAACGCAGCGATGGCCTTCGCGCCGCAGGGTCCGCATCATCTCGAAAAGCAGGTCCGGCGTGGAGGCGATCCGGATCTGGCCGCGCTCGCGCTCGAGATAGGCCGCCAACTGTTCACCGCCTGCCGTTGCGTCGAGATCGGCTGCAACCGGCATGATCTCGCAATTTGCGATGGCCGCGCGCCGGGTGAGTTTCGCCGCAACGGCGGTGCGGCCATGACCGGGACCGCCGACGAGGATGATATCGCGGTCGGGAAGGGCCGGAATGGGACGGCAATCGACAAGCTGGCTCAGACCCGCTTCGATCGCGGCGACGGGATCGCCGACAGTGCCGTTTGCACCGACATCGCTGATCCGGCGCGCGAATGAGGCTGGCGCACCATGCCAGCCAAGCGCATCGCGCACGCGAGACCGCAGCGGGGACTCAGCCTGGCGCGGGACCTGCGGTTCGCCGAAGCGCGACATGAACAGCGGTTCGCTGGGCACCATTCCGCCGCCCATCTTGTCCGTCGCGGCGCGAATCTCGACGCCGCCATCGACCTCGCGTTCGGACAGGATGACGGCATCCTCGCCCATTTCGGCGAAGATCATCGCCTTGGCATCCTCGAACGTTGCGGCGGCAAACATTTTCATGCGCATGGGGCACGGCCCTCTTGTCTCTTTCGGCCCTCTCCGGCACCGCCCTTCGTGACCGGAAACTCGTTGGGGCAGGTCTAGCCGATCATTGGTTAACGAATCGTGGCCAAAGATTAGGGCCAGTTCAGTGAAAATCGCGGCTTTTCGGTATGATCCGCACGTTTCGCGGATGTGTGCGCGGATCTTCGCCGACGGGGCGGCGGACCTCATCGGCATTTGAAAGCACACCTCGCAGCGGATCATCCTTTTCCGGCCTGGCGTGCTGTCCTGCGGTGTCCTCACCCAGCCGATCAAGGTCGCGGGTACGATCAACCAGGCGCTCAACAACAATATGCGTGACATTGTCGGCGCGCTGCACCCGCCCGACCACCGCCAGAATGCGCGCGCCCATCACGATCGCCCGATATTTCTGCACGGTGCGCTGCCAGAGCACGAGATTGGCGATCCCCGTTTCATCCTCGATCGTGATGAAGACAACACCATTGGCCGATCCCGGTTTCTGGCGAACCAGGACAATCCCGGCGGTGGAGACGCGCATGCCGGCAGGCGCAACACTGGCCTCAGCCGTGGTCAGCAGGCGCGCCGCACTGTAACGCACGCGCAGGAAGCTTAGCGGATGGTCCTTCAGCGACAGGCGTGTTGTCTGGTAATCCTGCAGCACATGCTCGCTTGCCGGCATCGGCGGCAGCGGCGCGTCCGGCTCGCAGCCCTGCTCAGCGGTATCGCCAGCCTCGAACAGCGGCAACGCCGGGCCGGCAGGCTCACCGCGTACCGCCCAGAGCGCCCCGCGCCGGTCAAGCCCCATTGAGCGAAACGCATCAGCTGCCGCGAGAATCTCCACCGATCGCCGCATCAGCCCGGCTCGCCGGCGAAGCTCCTCAGGCCGGTAATAACCGCCCGCACGCGCCGCCATGAGCCTTTCAGCCTCATCCTCGCGCAGCCCGTCGACCTGGCGAAAGCCGAGACGCACAGCCAGATACGCCCCCTCGCGCGGCGCCGGCTCCAGCGTGTTGTCCCAGTCGGAATGGTTCACATCGACCGCCAGCACCTCCACACCATGCTCACGCGCATCGCGCACGATCTGGGCAGGCGCATAAAAGCCCATTGGCTGGGAATTGAGCAACGCGGCGCAGAACACGTCGGGATGGTGGCATTTCAGCCAGGAAGAGACATAGACCAGCAGCGCAAAGCTGGCCGCATGGCTTTCGGGAAAACCATACTCGCCGAAACCCTTGACCTGCTCAAAGCAGCGGCGCGCGAATTCGGGCTCATAGCCGCGCGCGATCATCCGCGAGACCATCTTGTCCTGATAACTGGCAATGGTCCCGACCTTGCGGAAGGTCGCCATGGCGCGGCGCAGCCCATTGGCCTCATCGGGCGTGAACTTCGCCGCATCCATGGCGATCTGCATCGCCTGTTCCTGGAACAGGGGTACGCCGAGGGTGCGCCCCAATATGTTCTCAAGCTCCATCGGATTGCCATGTTCGGGCGCGGGGCGCGGATAGCTGACCGTCTCGCGGCCCTGGCGCCGGCGCAGATACGGGTGCACCATGTCGCCCTGGATCGGTCCGGGCCGCACGATGGCCACCTCGATCACGAGATCGTAGAATTTCCGCGGTCGCAGGCGTGGCAGCATGTTCATCTGCGCGCGGCTCTCCACCTGGAAGACACCAAGACTGTCGCCCTCGCAGAGCATGTCATATGTCGCGACATCCTCCTGTGGCAGGCTGGCCAGGTCATATTGCAGACCCTTGTAGAGCGCGAGCATGTCGAAGGCCTTGGCGATACAGCTGAGCATGCCGAGCGCCAGCACATCCACCTTCATGATGCGCAGCGTCTCAAGATCGTCCTTGTCCCATTCGATGAAGGTGCGCTCATCCATCGCCGCATTGCCGATGGGCACCGTCTGGGTCAGCGGGCCACGGGTGAGCACAAAACCGCCGACATGCTGCGACAGGTGGCGCGGAAAGCCGACAAGCTGGCGGATCAGCGCCACGGCCCTTCGAATGAGCGGGCTATCGGGATCAAGACCGGCTGCGCGCACCTGTCCGGGATCGATCTGCCTGCCCCAGCTACCCCAGACCGTGCCGGCAAGCGCGGTCGCGACATCCTCGGTCAGGCCCAGCGCCTTGCACACCTCGCGCACCGCCGAACGCGGGCGGTAGCAGATCACGGTCGCAGCCAGCGCCGCGCGGTGGCGCCCATAGCGGCGATAGATGTACTGGATCACTTCCTCGCGGCGTTCATGCTCGAAATCGACATCGATATCGGGCGGCTCGCGGCGCTCCTTTGACAGGAAACGCTCAAACAGCAGGCTGGTCGTGTCGGGATCGACACTGGTGATCCCCAGACAGAAGCACACCGCCGAATTGGCTGCCGATCCGCGTCCCTGGCACAGGATGTCCTGCGCGCGCGCCCAGGCCACGATATCGTTTACCGTCAGGAAATAGGGTGCATATTCAAGCTCACCGATGAGGCGGAGTTCCTTGCGCAGCGTGCGCTGCACCCGGGCTGGAACCTCGCCGCCATAGCGCCAGTCCGCCCCGGCCCAGGCAAGCTCCTCAAGATGGTCCTGCGCGCTCATGCCGGGCGGGACCGGCTCATCGGGATATTCATAGGCAAGTTCATCAAGCGAGAAATGACAGCGCGCGGCAATCTCCACGGTTCGCTCGAGCGCCGGTTCGAAACCACGAAACAGGCGCGCCATTTCGCCCGGTGACTTCAGGTGGCGCTCGCCATTGGCCTGCAGGCGCTGGCCGGCCTGCTCGATCGTGCAATGCTCACGGATGCAGGTCAGCACATCCTGGAGCGGGCGGCGTTCGGGCATGTGATAGAGAACATCATTGGTCGCCACGATGGGCGCGCCGGTGCGCGCGCCGAGATCGGCCAGCCGCGCGAGGCGTTCACGCTGGCGCCCGGCAAAATGGCAACTCGCCGCCAGGAACAGCCGGCCCGGCCAGGCCCCGGCAAGCTGTGCCAGCATCTCCTCGAATTCACGGCCCGGACGCTCCGGCGGCAGGGCAATGAATATCTGCCCCTCCCCATGGGCGACGACATCATCCAGCGTGATATGGCAGGCGCCCTTTTTCGCGGCGAGCTTGCCTGCCGACAGGAGCTGCGAGAGCCGGCCATAGGCGGCCCGGTGCATCGGGTAGCACAGGAAACTGAAGCCCTCTGCAAGATCAAGGCGCGCGCCGACCAGAAGGTCCAGCCCATGTTCGCGGGCAGCGGCATGGGCACGCACCACGCCGGCCAGCGTGTTGCGGTCCGCCACGCCAAGCGCGCCGATCCCCAGCGCCTTTGCCTGCGCAACCAGCTCCTCGGCATGGCTGCCACCATGCAGGAAGGAGAAATTGCTCACACACTGAAGCTCGGCATATCCGGTCATGCAAAGACCCCGTGCACATACCATTGCGGCACCCCGCCCCGGCCATCCCCGTAAAGCCCGTCGCGAAACACCCAGTAGCGCCGGCCCGCCTCATCCTCGATCCGGTAATAGTCTCTTGTGCGTTTGATCGCACCAACGGGCATCTCAAGGACCGGCAAGGGGCGCGGAAGACAGGTCTCACCGTCCAGCCACCATTCCGGGGCAATTCGTTCAGGCCCGTCGGCGCGTGCCACACGCCGCACCACACGGCGCCAGACGAAACGCAATGGCGGCCCGTCAGGCACTTCGGCCAGCACATCCACCGGTTCGGGCCGTTCAAACAGGCGAAGCGGGCGCGTGCCGCCAGACTGCCCGCCTGCGGGCCACTCGGGCAGGCGTCCTTCGAATGGCGCAAGGCGCTCTGCGCGTTCAGGCATATGGCTTTCGCAGGCAACAGCCACCCTGACGGATGCCTCGCCCAGCCGCGCCGCGATCCGGTCAGCCAGCGCCGAAAGCTCGCCGATGTCCACCTGCCGGCCGGCAAGATCGCCGGAAAGCACCGGCGTGCCTGTCTGCATGTCATCGGTGCGAAAGGCTTCCAGCACCAGAAGGTCAATCCCGAAGCCCGGATCGATCTGCCTGAGCCTTTCTTCAAACAATCGGCCGATATGGGTCGGCGCGCAAACCGGGCGGGCGGCCCGGACACTGACCGAAGACACGCTGCCATCGCCGCGATAGGCTGACAGCCTGAAACCGCGCGCACCCTGGCCATGCGCGGCAAGCTCGCGGCACAGCCGGCCCAGCAAGTCCTCCAGCCCGGCGCGCACGCCATCATCATGCAAGAGCGGTTCGGGACATGACAAACGCGCGGCATGCCGGGGCGCCGGGCGCAGCGGGGCCAGCGGTTCAACGCGCAGGCCGAGCACCTGGTCGAGACGCACCAGAACGGCCTCAGCCGCCTCGCGCGAGGCAAAACGCCGGGCAAGCGAACGCCGCTCAATGCCGTAAAGCTGGCCGATACGGTTCAGGCCGAAACGCCGCAGCAGCCGCAATGGCGCCGCATCAAGACGCAGGCACGACACCGGCAGTGTCGCCAGCCCTTCATTTTCGCCGCCGGGCTCCAGAATGGCCGGGTTTTCTGTGCCGGCCCGCGACAGGGCATGGGCGGCACCCGGCGTGCCGGCAAGGCCGATCCGGGCAGTGAGGCCAAAACCGGCGAGCTTGTCGGCAATCTCTGCGGCCATGGCCACCTCGCCGCCGAAAAGATGATCGCACCCAGTGGTTTCCAGCATCACGCCATCATCACCATGGCAGGCCACAAGCGGCGAATAGCGTATCATCCAGGCCGCCAGCCGGTTGAGTGCTGCGCGATCGCCAGCCCGGTCGATTTCCGCGCTCTTCAGCCCCGGCAGGCGGGCCATGGCATCGCTGAAACCGAGCCCCGGGCCGACCCCGCCAGCCTGCGCTGCCCGGTTTGCAGCCACGATGCAAAGACCATGGCGACCAGCCTCGATCAGCGCAAACGGCGCGGACGGGTCATCCGGTTCCGCGCCACAGGCCTGCGACAGTTTCTGGCGCTGCTGGCGGGCAAGACGCTCCAGCGGCCAGTCGGGAAACCATATGCAAAGATAGCGTTTCATGGTCGAACTCCAGCTCATGGATGCGGCCAGCCGCGCCCGGGGCACTGCGCGAGCGCTCCAGCACGGCCCGCCAGCGCGAATGGCCCGGAGCACGCGCATCCCAGCGATTGGGCGCACTGGGGCGGGCCTGCACCCGCCAGCGGGCTGTGGCGGCTGTGGCACCTTCGCAGCACTGCCCCAGCAGCGCGATCACCGGCACGCCATATGACTTGCCGGCAAGCACGAGGCGCCGGCTGGCGGTGAAACCAAGCTCGGGCAACTCGGCCAGGACCAGCGCCACCGCAGGACAGCGCATGGCCTCTTCCACGGCCCACAGCGCCTCACGCGGCTTGCGCGCCTGCACGAAGAGGAGCCTCCCCGGATCCAGCCCGAAAGCGGCAAGCCCGGCCCCCGACAAGGGCCCTGTGTCGCGCCAGCGGCCCGCGTCACTGACCCAGACAATGGCGCCCGGCCCGGCCCGTTTCAGCCCGCCAGCAAGCGCAAACCCGGCGCAGGCCGCCATGTCACCATACTCACCCGCCGCAATCTCATGAACACCGCGCTCGCCCAGCCCATAAGGAAAGGATTCAGCCGCAAGGTTCCCGCTGGCCCGCCGCGAGAAATCCACCAGTTTGAGAGCCGCCGCATCCATTCGTGTCCATCCGCATTCCCGTTTGTTCCTATTATGTTCTGAACCGGAAATGTGTCAAGCTGGCATTCGCGTTCAGCCCACAACCTGCCTCAGGGCGTCGAGTTCGCCCTCTCCGGTTGTCCAGGCACACACGAAACGGTGGCAATCGCCCGGCCAGGGATAAAAAACGGCGCCAGCGGCCCTGAGCCGGTCGGCCAGTTCCTGCGGCATGCGCACGAAAACCTCGTTACCGTCGACCCGATAGACCAGTTCCACACCCGGGCGGGCACATAGTATATTGGACACCTGGCGCGCCGCACGATTGGCCTGCCCGGCCAGGTCGAGCCACAATCCGCCTTCCAGCAAGGCCAGCGCCTGCGCCGCCAGGAAGCGCATCTTGGGCGGCATGTGGCCGGAACGCTTGGCCCGTGCGCGCAACTCGCCCAGCCGCGCGCGCATGTCCCCGAACAGGAGAATGATCTCGCAGCCCATCGCCCCGGTCTTGGTCAGCCCGAGCGTGAGCACATCGATCCCGGCCTGCCAGCTCAGCGCGGAAAGTGGCGCCCCGCTGGAGGCCAGCGCATTGGCCAGGCGTGCCCCGTCCAGGTGCACATTCAGCCCGGCATCCCTGGCCAGACTTGCGAAATGGGCCAGCCGTGCCGGACTGTAAGCCGTGCCGCATTCGGTCAGCTGCGTCAGCGACAGCGTCTCGGCCGGTGTCTCATGGACAAAATCACGGTCGATCGCGGCAAGCGCTCCGCGCAAGGCCGCCTCGTCAATCTGGCCGCCCTGCCCGCCAAGCAGCGACAGTTTCGCCCCGCCTGTAAAGAATTCCGGAGCGCCCCGCTCGTCGCGCGCGATATGGGCCTCCTCGTGGCACAGCACAGCGCCGGTCGGCCCGCACATCACCGACAGGGCCAGTGCGTTGGCCGCCGTGCCCGAAGCGGTCAGCCAGAAATCGAAATCGGCGGTGCCCAGAAGCGCTTCCAGCCTTTCGGCGAGCTGCGCATGCAAATGATCGCCGCCATAGCTTGGCGCATTGCCGCTATTGGCCTTGGCGATTGCCTCGATGACTGCGGGGTGCGCGGGCGCTGACGTGTCGGAGGAAAAATCCATCAGAGCTGCGTGTCCGGGGTCTGCCAGTTGAGATGCTGGCCGCCATCGCTCGCGATCATCTGGCCGGTCACGCTTGTTGCCGCCACGAGATACAGCACGGCGCGCACGATTTCATCGGGCCCTGACCCCTCGCCGGTCAGCGTGGCGCGGCACTCGGCCTGGAACTGCGCCTGGCTCTGGTGAATGCTGGCCAGTGTCGGGCCTGGCCCCACTGCGTTGACACGAATGCGAGGGGCCAGCGCCTGCGCCAGTGTTTGTGTCGCCGTCCACAGCGCGCTTTTCGACAGCGTGTAGGTGAAGAATTGCGGTGTCAGCTTCCAGACCCGCTGGTCGATCAGGTTGATGATCGCGCCGCGCATCTGACCTGGCAGGGCGTGGGCAAAATCCTGCGACAGGCGCACAGGCGCGCGCAGGTTTGTCTGCATGTGCAGGTCCCAGTCCGAACGCGAATGTTCGCGCGCACTGTCATCCTCGAACACCGATGCGGAATTGACCAGCAGTGTCAGCGGACCGCCAAGCGCGGACTGCGCGTGCGCGACGAGGGCGCCGGTTTCCGCTTCATCTGCAAGGTTCGCCCGCACACCGACCGCGCGCCCGCCCGCCGCTTCGATCACGCGCACCGCCTCTTCGGCATCGCTGGCGGAATTGCGGTAATGGACGGCCACAGCCCAGCCGGCCTTGCCCAGAGCCTCGACAATCGCGCGCCCGATCCGCCGGCCGCCGCCGGTGACAAGCGCCCGCTTCGTCTCAGCCATTTCCGCCTCCGAAGAGCCCCAGCACGTTCCAGCCTTGGGTCAAACCGTAAATATAGAGCGCATAGAGCAATACCAGCAACAGGCCGGCCAGCCGCGTCACCGGCCGCTGGGGAATGATGAAAAAGCAGAGCGTGAGCGCGGCTGCCGCCATCGCCCAGTGATCATACTGCTGAAAACTGTCAGCCATCCGCACCGGCTCGCCGGCTGAGGTCGTGAAAAACGCGACCAGCCCGCCGGCGCCGAGCAGGTTGAAGATGTTCGACCCGAGCACATTGCCAACAACCATGGATGAATTTCCCGACCGCACAGCCGCGATTGCCGCGCCAAGCTCGGGCAGGCTGGTGCCCACCGCGATCAGTGTCAGGCCGATGACATAGTCCGGAACACCGAGAGCCTGGGCGACGTCCACACCGCCGGTCACGATCAGGCGCGCGCCGAGCGGCAGGCCGACAAGTCCGATGGCCACGAACAATACCGTCAGTGGAATGGACTTGACCGGAAGTGCGTCATCCACGCCGATATCGATGCCGCGCGCCTTGGCCTGCGAGGCCGAAACGAAAGTGTAGACCACATATGCGGCGAGGCCGAGAATGAAGGCCATACCCACGCCGGCATGAAGCGGCATCGTGGCCCCGATGAGAATCCATGCCGCGGTCGCGATCAGCATCGCGGCGAGCGCGCGCTTTTCACCAAAGCCACCGCACACCATCGGCGCGAACAGCGCCGGCAAGCCAAGCACCAGCCAGACATTGGCGATGTTGGAGCCGACAATATTGCCCAGCGCCAGCTCCGGATATCCCTTCATCGCGGCATCCACGGCCACCAGGAATTCCGGCGCCGAAGTTCCGAAGCCGACAATGAAGATACCCGCCACAAGCGGCGAAATCCCCATGCGCCGTCCGAGCGAGACCGCACCTGTGACCAGGAACTCGCCGGCAATTGCGAGCAGCACCAGACCGCCGACAAGCGCGGCGACAGACTGTATGTCGGGCATGGAAATCTCGTCCCTTAGTCGAGGCGATGGAAATCGATCAGGTTCAACACCGCGAAAAGAACAACAACGGTCGCAATGGCGATCAAGGCATACATGACGCACCCTCCAGCGTGAATTGGCGTTTCAGGGACATGCGCTTAACGTCCATTTGCCCTCTTGGCGAGAGGGCAAAGCTGTATGGGATGAAGAAAGTGTCACGGTTGAGAACGAGGCTGTTTCAGGGTTGGTTCCGGCTGAAACGCCCGATGACGCTGGGCGTGCGCGGTCTGGTGGCCGATTCCCGCGGACATATCGTGCTGGTTCGCCACACTTATACAGAAGGGTGGTACCTGCCCGGTGGCGGGGTTGAGAAGGACGAAACAGCCCATTGTGCGCTGCGGCGAGAACTCGCCGAAGAGGCCGGCGTTGCGCTGACCCGGCCGGCGAAGCTGCGCGGGATTTTCTCCAACCACCACAATTTTCCCAATGATCACGTCCTCCTCTACACGGTCGACATGTCCGGCTGGAAAGCCTGCGACACCGATTGCGCTGGCGAAATAGAAGACATTTGCTGGGTCGACCCGGCGTGCCCGCCTGATGGGACCACCCCAGCCACGCGCCGGCGACTGGACGAGTGGCTGGCAGGCGCGCCGCCATCAATGTCGTGGTGAGCCCTCGCGCACGGAGCAAATGCCGCCACTGCCACGCGCGGTTAACCAATGTTTTACCACTCCCTGCGAGCCTCGCATATGAGGGCAGGGTTTCTGCCTGACAGGAAAGCCGGCGCCGTCCCCTTCCCCCCTCTCAAGCGCTGGCCTTGCGAGCGGCCGCTCCTGCCCCCCAAGTTACGGAGCGGCCGTTTTCACGCCCGGCGCGCTGCGATTGCCTTTCGAGCCGCCCGTCCATAGCGTGCTCCGGTCCAGACCGAGGCGGCCGCTGCAAGCCACAGGCTGACAATACCGACAAGCCATATCAGCCGACCGCTGCCCTCACCCGCCAGCGGCACAAGCAGCAACAGTCCTATCGCCACCATTTCCAGCGCTGTCTTCCACTTCGCCAGGACAAGCACAGGCAGAGCATGGCCACCGCCAAGCCGCATGCGCCACCAGCTCACCAGCCCGTCGCGCAGGATGATCGCAGCCCCCGGCGCGATCAGCATCCATCCGCCACCGCTCAGGGCCATTGCAGACAGCACAAGCGCGACCAGCAGCTTGTCGGCGATCGGATCAAGCCAGGCCCCGAAGGCGCTTGCCGCATCGAGCGCGCGCGCTGCCCAGCCGTCGAGAAAATCGCTCAGCGCCGCAAACAGGAAAGCGGCAAGGGCGACACCCGGCTGGCCAGCCAGAACGCATATGGCTGCAATCACCGCTGCGAGGATGCGCGCGATGGTCAGGGCGTTGGGCAGCCAGTTCATCTGCATCCGGGAACTATTCCACCTCCGGTCTGGCCGATTTCAGGCGATAGATGAAATCAAGCGCCTCGCGCGGTGTCAGACTGTCAGGATCGAGCGCATCGACCATGCCTTCGAGTGCGCTCGGCTCTGCGGGTCGCACTTGCGGCGTTTCGGGCTGCGCCGATGCAAACAGCGGCAGGGTTTCCGCTCGGTCCCTGTCGGCTTCGAACTGGCCCAGCATCTGGCGGGCACGCGCGAGCGCACGTTTCGGCATTCCGGCAAGGCGCGCGACCTGTACGCCATACGACTTGTCAGCCGGGCCGGGCTGGACCTCATGCAGGAAAACCAGTTCATCACCCCATTCCCTTGCGCGCAGCGACATGTTCGTTGCGCCCGGCAGGCTGTCGGCCAGCCCGGTCAGTTCATGATAATGGGTGGCAAACAGAATGCGGCTGCGATTGACATCATGCAGGTGCTCGACCGTCGCCCATGCGATTGCAAGCCCGTCAAAGGTGGATGTGCCGCGGCCGACCTCGTCTAGGATGACGAAACTGTCGCGCGTGGCCTGGCTGAGGATTGCTGCGGTCTCGACCATCTCGACCATGAAAGTCGAGCGCCCCCGGGCCAGGTCGTCAGCTGCCCCCACCCGCGAGAAGAGCCGGTCGGCAAGCCCTATGCGCAGCCTGCGCGCCGGCACGAAACACCCGGCCTGTGCCAGGATGACGGCAATCGCGGCAGCTCTGAGATATGTCGATTTGCCGGCCATGTTCGGCCCGGTGATCAGCGCCAGGCGGGCCGCTTCCTCGCCATCCCCGTCAAGATGCAGGTCATTGGCAGTAAAGCCGGCGCCTTGCTTTTTCAGCGACGCTTCGACAACCGGATGGCGCAGCGCCTCGGCCTCGAAGACCGGGGTCTGCGCAAGTTCGGGACGCACCGCGCCGGTCTCCTGCGCCCAGTGAGCCTGCGCGAATGCCACGTCCAGTTCCGCCAGCGCCTCGCCGGCCGCCGACACGTCGTCACTGACCCCGTCAAGGCGCGCCAGGAAGGCGTCGAATATCTCTCTTTCACGGCCGAGGGCCTCCTCTTCAGACCGTGAAATCCGGCCGGCCAGCTCCGACAGCTCCTGTGTCGAGAAGCGCACATTCTTGGCCAGGGTCTGGCGATGGATGAACACCTCGTTGAGCGGCGGCGACATCATCGCGTCACCGCTGCGCGCCGGCACGTCGATGAAATAGCCAAGGACATTGTTGTATCGGATCTTCAGCGCGGAAATCCCGGCCTGTTCGGCATAATCGGCCTGCAGGCCGGCAATCACCTTGCGGCTGTCATCGCGAAGCCCCCTCGCCTCATCCAGCGCGCTGTCCCAGCCTGCCGCGATGAAATTGCCGTCCCGCACCAGCAGCGGGGGATCGGTTGCGAGCGCGCGCGAAAGATCGCCGACAAGGCTGCCCAGTGCGGGCATGTTCGACAGGGTCAGCCGGTCAAGGGCGCGCGCAAGCAGGTCCGGCGGCGCCGCCATTTCCCGCGCACATTCAGCCACCATCTGCTCACCGGCCTTCATTGCCTGTACGATTGCGGCCAGATCTCGCGGGCCGCCCCGCCCGAGCGAGAGGCGCGTGCGCGCGCGCTCAAGGTCCGCCACCTCGCGCAACACCCGGCGCAAGCGCCCGGCCAGGTCACCATGGGCAAGGCTCCAGGCGACCGCATCGTGACGCGCGGCAATGGCCTCGATATCGCGCGACGGCCTGGCCAGGCGACCCGCCAGCCTTCGCGCCCCGC
>CAYXQV010000034.1:0-15456 GCA_964467505.1 uncultured Hyphomonadaceae bacterium
GGTTCCAGACCGTCACGCGATGGCCGGCCTTTGCCAGGTGTCCGGCCATTGGCGCGCCCATCACGCCCAGTCCGAGAAATGCCAAACGTGCCATGCCCTTTTCCTCCTGCCGAAGCGTCCAATACGCCCGATCTTTCAAGCGAATTTCATTCAAATCCCTGCCGGAGACGTGAGCCGATCTCAACCCTCGCCTGCTAGATATCCAACCTGTCGGTCAGAAGGATCGTGTTACCGAATGGCGCTTGCTCAAGCCCCCCGGCGCGAAAGAGGCAGAATGCCTCAGGCGCCCGCCCGCAAGATGGGCACATGGAAGCTGGCTTATGCCGACTTCCTGACAGCGCTTGTCGCCTTTTTTATCGTCATGTGGCTGGTCAAGGGAATGCCCGAGGAAGGGCGCGAAGACCTTGCCGGATATTTCCGTAACGAACAGGCAAGTGCCCAGCAGATGGCCAGCACGCATGGACCTGGCGTGCGCGACACGGCCCGCCAGCTGGCCGCAGAGCTTCAGTCAAGCCCGTTGTTCACCTCCCAGCCCGATGCCCTGTCAGTCATTGCCGAGGCAGACAAGGTACGAATCGACCTGGTCGACCGCACGTCCGATCCCGTGTTCGAGCCCGGCGCGGCGGGCTTCACCGAGGCCGGAGAGGCCCTTGCGGGCAAGCTTGCCAAGCTGATCGCCACGATGCCCGGCAGCATAGAGATCGAGGGCCATACCGATGCCTTCGTCTTTCGCCAGCGCCCGGGCGGCAACTGGGCCTTGTCGGGCGAGCGCGCAGAGATGGCGCGCGCGCACATGATTGAAGCCGGGCTTTCACCCGCGCGGATCGAAGCCGTGACCGGGCGCGCCGCCACCGCGCCGCGCTATCGCGACGAACCCCACCTGCCCGCCAATCGACGCGTCACCATTATCTTGCACATCACGCAATAGTCGCGCATCAAGGGCGTTTCGCGATGGCGATCGGAGACGCACTTGCTGATTGAGAGCCTCTCGAACTGGCCGATGGCGGCGAGCCTTCTCGTCGTGATTGCCGCGATTGTCTTCTACATGGTGGATCGCTGGTCGATGGAGATCGTTTCCATTGGCGTGATCGGCGTGCTGTTGCTCGTATTCGCATTGCCGGGCGCTGTTTCGCCCCAGGGTGAGCCGATTACCGCAGCAATGCTGTTGTCGGGGTTTGGCAATCCCGCCCTGATCACGATCATGGCGCTGCTGGTGGTTGGACAGGGCCTGTTCCAGACCGGCGCGCTTGAAGGCCCGACGCGCGCCCTGTTGAAATCCTATGACAGGCGTCCGCTGCCGACGCTGGCCGGCGCGTTTTTCATCGTTTTCGTCATCAGCGCCTTCATCAACAACACGCCGGTCGTGATCATGTTCCTGCCGGTTGTCAGCGCGATCGCCCAGCGCATGAAATCCTCGCCATCGCGCCTGATGATGCCGCTGAGCTTTGCCAGCATATTTGCCGGCATGACCACCCTGATCGGCACATCGACCAACCTGCTGGCGGCTGATACGTATCGCCGGCTGGAGGGCGAGCCGCTCGGCTTTTTCACGCAAACCCCGATGGGCCTGATCCTTGCCGGTGCGGGTTTTGTCTATCTCGCGGTCTTTTCAAGGCTCCTCCTGCCAAAACGCAGCGGAATGGATGCCGACATTCTCCAGGCGTCGGGCAAGCAATTCGTGGCCCAGATCGAGGTTGGCCGGGGCCACTTTCTGATCGACAAGAAACCGGTTGCCGGGATGTTCAAGGAGTTGCCGAACTTCACGGTACGGCTGATCCAGCGCGGCGAGCGGGCGATCCTGCCGCCGTTCGAGGATGTGGCGCTGGAACAGGGCGATCTCGTCATCGTCGCAGCGACGCGCGGCGCCCTGATGGACGTTTTGTCCTCGCAGCCGGAAATGCTTGAACAGATCTGGCGTTCGGGAACCGGTGTGAGCGAGGAATCGGATTCGCCGCGCTCTCTCGTGCTGACCGAGGCGGTCGTCGCACCGGGCTCACGCATGGCTGGCCGAACGGTGGAAATGCTCGGCTTCCGCCGGCTTACCCGTGCGGTCGTATTGGGCATACAGAGACGCTCGCACATGATCCGCACCAAGCTCGGCGAAATCCGACTGGAGGCTGGCGACACGCTTTTGCTATGCGGGCCAGCGGACGCCTTGCGCGAATTGCGCGCCAGCCGCGACCTCATCCTGCTGGAATGGTCACAGACCGAGATTGCCCTGTCGGCAAAGGCGCTCACCGCGCGGATCGTCACGGTCCTGATGGTGCTTGCTGCGGCCAGCGGTGTGCTGCAGATCCTTCACGCCTCGATTATCGCTGCGCTGGCCATGATCCTTGCGGGGTGTCTCAACACGCGCCAGGCCAGCCGCGCGCTTGACCTGCGCATTTTTCTGGTCATCGCCGCAGCGCTCGCGATGGGCGTTGCGCTTGAGCGGACCGGTGCGGCGATGCTGATTGCCCAGGGTGTGGTCTCGCTGGCTGCGCCCTATGGGACACTGGCGGTCCTGTCGGCGATTTTCCTGGCCGTCGCGGTTCTGACAAACCTTTTGAGCAATGCCGCCACGGCTGTGCTTTTCTCCCCGATCGCCCTTTCGGCGGCCGACCAGGTGGGCGCGGGCGATCCGGTCCCATTCTTGCTGGCAGTGATTTATGGGGCCAATTGCTGCTTTGCGACCCCGATCGCATATCAGACCAACATGCTTGTCATGGGTCCCGGACACTACAGGTTCTCTGACTTCATGAAGTTCGGAGGACCGCTCGTGATCCTGTTATGGATCGTTTTTACGCTGTTCGCCCCTTGGCGGTTCGATCTTGGAGTGTCTTAATCAGCCTCGATGAAACTCAACGACTCGCAAAATTTCCCGATCGGGCTCAAACGCAACCTGCGTTTCTACCTGACCAATCCGGCGCCTTGCCCATACCTGCCGGGCCGGCGCGAGCGCAAGGCGTTCACCAGCCTGGCCGTACCGGACGCAGAAGCCCTGCATGACGAGCTTTCCAGTTCCGGCTTCCGGCGCAGCCAGGGCATCGCCTACCGACCGGCCTGCCCGGCTTGCAATGCCTGCCGCTCGGTCCGGGTCGATGCGCGGCGCTTCCAGCCAAGCCGCAACCAGCGGCGCATATTCCGGCGCAACGATGACCTGGTGCGCACGCCGACGCCCGCCACCGCGACACGACAGCAATTCTGGCTGCTGAAATCCTATCTCAAGGGCCGACATGATGGCGGGGGCATGTCGGAAATGTCCTATCGCGATTATGTAAACATGGTCGGCGACAGCCCGATCCAGAGCCTGATCTTCGAATATCGCCTCGGCAGCGAGCCACATGCGCCCCTTGTCGCCGCCGCGATCAGCGACGTGCTGCGCGACGGCCTCTCTATGGTCTACACCTTCTTCGATCCGAACCTGTCGCGCCGCAGTCTCGGCAAGTTCATGATTCTCGACCATATCCGCCAGGTGCGAGAGCTTGGCCTGCCGCATGTGTATCTGGGCTACTGGATCAAGGGCGCTGCAAAGATGGACTACAAACGCGATTACACGCCGCTGGAAGTGCTTGACGGCGAGGAATGGCGCCCGCTTCTGGACAGCGAATAGCAAGGCGCATTAGACGTCTGGGCTTGAGAAGCAAGGGGAGAGGGCCATGATCGATCGTCGCAAGCTGCTCGGCGCAGCGGCGCTGGGAGCGGCAGGCACCGCACTGTCAGCCTGCGGGCAGGCTAGCCAGACACAGACAGATCCCGGTGCGCCAGCGGTCACGAAGAAGCGCCGGCGTTTCAACATGGTCACGACCTGGCCGAAAAACCTGCCGGGCCTTGGCAAGGCTGCCGAGCGCGTCGCCGAGCAGGTCAGCGCTCTGTCAGGCGGGCTGATGGAGGTGAAGGTCTTTGCCGCCGGTGAACTGGTCCCCGCATTCCAGAGCTTCGATGCGGTCACCGACGGCACCGCAGACATGTATCACGGGGCGGAATATTACTGGAAGGCCAAATCGGAGGGCTTTCCCTTCTTCACTGCCGTTCCGATGGGAATGACCGCGCAGGAAATCATGGGCTGGATCGATTTTGGTGGCGGACAGGAGCTGTGGGACGAATTGTCGGGCCAGTTCGGGGTGAAATCCTTCCAGGCGGCCAATACCGGCCACCAGATGGGCGGCTGGTTCAAACGTGAAATCAATGGTCTCGACGATCTCAACGGCCTGAAGATGCGCATACCCGGTCAGGGCGGGGATGTGCTGCGCGCCCTTGGCGGCTCTGCCGTCGCCCTGTCGGGCGGGGAGATCTACCAGGCGCTGCAGACCGGGCAGATCGATGCCACCGAATGGGTGGGCCCATGGAATGATTTCTATCTCGGCTTTCATCGAGAGGCTCAATATTATTACGGACCGGGTTTCCACGAGCCCGGCGCCTCGCTGGCCGTCGGCATGAATCGCGGCGTCTGGGACAGTCTGGGCGAAACCGAACAGGCCATCATCCGCGAGGCCTGCCGCTCGGTGAACCATCTCTCGGTCGGCGAGTTTACCTATCAAAATGCGCGCCATCTCGACATTCTCGTGAAGGAACACGGCACGCAACTGCGCAGCTTCCCCGATGACGTCGTTACCAGCATGGCCGAGGCGAGCGGCGATGTGCGCGCCTCGGCTGGCAATTCCGGCGGGCTGGAAAAGCGCATTTATGAGAGCTTCGAGACGGCCCTTAAATCCATGCGCGGCTGGGCGAAGGTCTCTGACGGCGCCTATTACACGGCCCGCGAACTCGGCGCCCGGTAAGCGGGCGTGTCGGAGTTCTTTCTCACGCTCGGCACATGGGTCAGGTGGGCCGGCTGGCTGGCGTCCCCGCTGCTGCTCCTGCCGTTCGTGGTGCTTGCGCTCGGCCGGCCGGTCGCCCCGCTGGCAGAGGGACTTTCGCGCCTCATCGACAGGGTGTCGGGCGCTGGGCTCGGATTTGCCATGACGATGAGTGTCCTGATGCTGGCCGCGCAGCTTGCCATTGTCATTGTGCGCTATGTGTTCGGCCTTTCCTTTTCCTGGCTGAGCGAGACAGTTGTCTACAGTTTCGCCGCCATGTTCCTGGTCGCGTCGGCATCGGCGTTGCGCGATGACGAACATGTGCGGGTCGATATCCTGCGACAGCGCTATGGCCCGACCGTGCGCGCCGGCATCGAACTGGCCGGCGTTTACCTGTTCCTTGTCCCGATCTGCATCCTCGTCTTCTGGTCGGCGATTTCGCCCTCATTCGTGCGCAGCTGGCTGCAATTCGAGGCCTCGCGCGAGAGTGACGGACTGCCGATCATGTTCCTTTTCCGCACGCTGATCCCGGTCTTTGCCGCGCTGCTCCTCGCCCAGGGCCTGAGCCAGGCGCTGAAGTCGGCACTGGTCCTGCGTGGCCTGCGCGCGCCCGGCGGACTGCACGCGCAGGGGGGCGGTGCGTGATGGAAATCGAGCTGGTCCTCGCCATCGCCATGTTCGTGGCGGCAATCGCAGCCTTGCTGGCCGGCTACCAGGTGGCGCTGACGCTTGGCGGGGTGGCGCTGCTGTTTGCCCTGATCGGGATTTCGCTGGACGTGTTTCCGACCGCGTTCCTGAAGGGATTTCCGGCCCGGATCCAGGGCGCGATGGAAAACCAGGTCCTGATCGCGGTGCCACTTTTCGTGATGATGGGTGTGATCCTCGAACGCTCGCGTGTCGCAGAGGACCTGCTTCACATTGCCGGTCGCCTGCTTGGGCGCCTGAATGGCGGACTGGGCTTTTCGGTTGTCATTGTTGGCGCCCTGCTTGCCGCCTCCACGGGAATCGTCGGCGCGACCGTCATCACCATGACGCTGATCGCGCTGCCGACAATGCTGCGAGAGGGTTATGACCCGCGCCTGGCATCAGGCACAATCGCGGCCTCCGGCACGCTCGGCCAGATCATTCCGCCCTCGATCGTGCTCATCCTGCTGGCCGATGCGATCTCGAACGCAAACCAGACGGCCAGCATGCAGGGCGGGCTTGGGCCGAGCGTGGTCTCGGTGGGTGATCTTTTCGCCGGCGCGCTGGTTCCGGGCCTGATCCTTGTTGCGGTCTATCTCGCCTATATCGCGGTCATGGCGGTCTTGCGGCCATCCGCCTGTCCGCCTGTGGTCGACACAGACAGCGCCCCGCTGGAGCCGGCAGACGTGGTATTCGGCCTCGGCGCGCCGCTGATGTTGATCCTCGCAGTGCTCGGATCGATTCTCGGGGGTGTCGCCTCACCGACCGAAGCGGCGAGCGTTGGCGCAGGCGGCGCGCTGCTGCTGGCGGGTCTGAGACTGGCACGCGAAACAGGCTCGCGCCTTGCCCCCTTGCTGATTGCCGGACTGGTGGCGCTCGGCGTGATCATCCTACTCAATGGCCTGTTTGACTTGCGCATCTCGCGCGAGACGATTGCGGGCATCGAGCGCGCCGCGATTGGCGCGGCCCTGCTGCTCACCCTGGTCTTTTTCGCGAGCCTTGCAGCCGGCTTTCTCGTATTGCGCCGGGCCGGGCAGCTTTATCGCACACTCAGTTCCGCCGCGCATATCACCGCGATGGTGTTCCTCATCCTTATCGGAGCCTCGCTCTTCTCGCTGGTCTTTCGCGGTTATGGCGGCGACGAGATGGTTGGCGACATCCTTGCGGCAACACCCGGCGGCAAATGGGGCGCGCTGGCGATCACCATGCTGGTCATGTTCGTGCTCGGCTTTTTCCTCGACTTCATCGAGATCGTTTTTGTTGTCGTGCCGCTGGTTGCACCGCCACTTATCATCCTTGGCTTCGACCCTGTCTGGCTGGCGATCCTGATGGCGCTCAACCTGCAGACCAGTTTCCTGACCCCGCCCTTCGGTTTTGCGCTGTTCTACCTGCGCGGCGCGGCGCCTGACGGGTTGGCGACGATCGATATCTGGCGCGGCGCCCTGCCCTTTATCGCCCTGCAACTGGCGATCATCGCACTGGTCGCGCTGGTTCCGGCGCTGGCGACCTGGCTGCCCGCGCAGATGGTCAACTGATCGCATGGGCGCGAAGATCGATCCGTTCTACGCGATCGAGATATCGCAGATGGCGGCAAGGCTTGCTGCGCAGGGACGCGACATCATTCACCTGGAATTCGGCCAGCCTCAGGCCGGCGCCCCGCAGTCGGCACTCGATACCGTGCGTAAAGGGCTGGACGGCGCCATCCCCGGCTACTGGCAAAATCCGCAGCTCAAGGAGGGCCTTGCGCGCCATTATCACGAGCAATATGGCGTGGAACTCCCGGGCCGGCGCATCTTCCTGACATGCGGGGCCTCGCCTGCGCTGGTGCTGGCGCTGGTGACAGCCTTCTCGCCGGGCGACCGCGTGGCGCTGGCGAGGCCGGGCTATGTGGCCTATCGCAACACGCTGAGGGGGCTGCACATGGTCGCCGAGGAGCTGGCCTGCGGACCGGCCACCCGCTTCCAGCTCACAGCCGACATGATCGCCGCGCTTGATCCGCCACCCGACGGGATCATCATTGCCAGTCCCTCGAACCCGACCGGCACGATCATCGCGCCGGCTGAACTCGCGGCAATTGCGCAGGTTTGCGCCGCGCGCGGCATCCGCATCATCTCCGATGAAATCTATCACGGATTGAGCTACACAATGGCGACGCAGACCGCGCTTGCCTTCAGTGAAACGGCTTTCGTGATCAGCAGCTTTTCCAAGTATTTCTGCATGCCCGGCTGGCGAATGGGCTGGCTGGTTGCCCCCGAAGACATGGCCGCGCAGGCAAATGCCTTTATCGGCAATTTCTTCCTGACCTCGCCAAGTCTCAGCCAGCAAGCCGCATACGCCGCTCTTGATGCCCGCGCGACACTGGACAAGCATGTCGAGACATATGCCGCAAACCGCAGGATCCTCCTGGACGCCCTGCCCCGGCTCGGCTTCGGCGAAATCGCGCCGCCTGACGGGGCGTTCTACATCTATGCCAATGTCGAGGACTTTACCGACGACAGTTTCGACTTCTGCAAAGAGCTTCTCGGTGCAACCGGCGTCACTATAGCTCCGGGCCGCGACTTCGACCCGGTGAACGGCCACAAATATGTCCGCTTCAGCTTTGCGGTCGAAACCGGGACTGTCGAGACGGCACTGGAGCGGCTCGGCGCATGGCTTGGGCGGTGATCAGAACTCGACCTTCGGCACGGTCGAGAGCGCTTCGCGTGCCTCGATGCCGACATCGAAGAAGCTGCGCGGTTCGAAATCGAACATGCCGGCAATGATCGAGCCGGGGAACTGTTCGCGGGCCGTGTTGTAGTCCTGAACCGCAGAATTGTAGAAGCGACGCGCTGCCGCCAGCTTGTCCTCGATCAGGGAAAGCTCTTCCTGGAGCGACTGGAAGTTCTGGCTGGCCTTGAGGTCTGGATAAGCCTCGGCGAGCGCGAACAGCTTGCCCAGGGCGCCTGACAGCATACTCTCGGCCTCCTGCATGCTGTCGGGATCGCTGGCCGCCTGCGCTGCATTGCGCGCTGCGATCACCTGCTGGAAGGTTTCCTGCTCATGGCTGGCATAGCCCTTGACCGTCTCCACGAGGTTCGGAATCAGGTTCTGGCGCTGTTTCAGCTGGACATCTATATCGGCAAAGGCCTGGTTGCAGCGCTGCCGCTTGCCGACAAGGCCGTTATAGATGCCAATAACAGCCAGGGCGAGCACCGCCATGATGCCCAGAATGATATAAAGACCGGTCATGCACGTGCCTCCCCTGATGACCTCTGAACCAGATGCCTAGCGGGATGTGGATCGCTTGCCAAGATCAGCCGTTCAGCCGGCCGGAGCGTGGAAAGCCCCTTGGTACCGGTTTGCCGGCCTGCGCGCGCTTGCCTGCCCACTCTTCCCATTCCGGGAAACCGCGCATGCGACCGCTCGGCTCGACGACCATCAGCCCGTCCTCGCCGTCGAAAATCATCGCATCGCACAACGTGTCTCCGCTGCGGTAATTCTGCAGTTTCACACCCTTGCCGCGCGTCATCTCTGGCAGTTCCTCGCGCTCGAAGATGAGCAGCTTGCGATTGCTGCCCACCACCGCCACCCGGTCGCCGAGTGCGCGTTCGCAGACCACCAGCCTCGCGCCATCGGGAACTGTCACCACGGATTTTCCGGCCTTGCGTGTCGACACAAGCTCGCTCTCGTCGACAACGAAACCATAACCGGCATCAGAGCAGACAAGTCGCTTGCGGGCTTCGTCAAGCCTGAACATCGAGACGATATCGACATTGTCTTCCAGCTCGATGGACAGCCGTATCGGCTCGCCATGGCCGCGTCCCCCGGGCAGCTTGTCAGCAGCCAGCGTGAAGGCGCGCCCGTCGGAGGCCATCAGGATCAGCTTGTCGGTGCTCGACACCTCGACCGAGGCGAACGGGCCGTCGCCTTCCTTGAATTTCACACCGTCCAGATCGAGCCCGTGTCCCTTCATCGCGCGGATCCAGCCCTTTTCAGACAGAAGCACCGTATAGGGCTCCCTTGGAGTGGAAGCTTCCAGCGCGGCATCAAGATCGATATCGGGCGCATCGCCGAAACCGGCACGCCGCCGCCCCAGATCACTTGCCGGATCGAAAGCCTTGCGCGCCTCGCGAAGCGCCTCGCCGACCTTGCTCCATTGCAGCTGTTCCGAACCGAGCAGGGACATGATCTGGTCGCGCTCAACCGAGAGATTTTCATGCTCGCGCTTGAGTTCGATTTCCTCAAGCTTGCGCAAGGCCCGCAAGCGCAGGTTCAGGATAGCCTCGGCCTGCACGTCACTGATGGCAAAGCGGTCCATCATCACCTGTTTGGGATGATCCTCCTCGCGGATGATCCGGATGACCTCGTCAATATTGAGGAAAGCGATGATGTAGCCATCAAGGACGTGGAGCCGCTTCTCGATCTTGTCGAGCCGGTGCCTGGCCCGTCGGAGCGTGACTTCGCGGCGATGATCGAGATAGGCACGCAGCACCTCGCGCAGACCCATCACCTGGGGCACGCCGTCATTGAGCACATTCATGTTGAGCGAAAAGCGCGTTTCCAGGTCGCAGGACTTGAACAGGCTTTCCATCAGCACGTCAGGTTCCACCGTCTTGGCGCGCGGTTCGAGCACCAGCCGGATATCCTCGGCGCTCTCGTCGCGCACATCGCCCAGCAGAGACGCCTTCTTGTGTTCGATCAGCTCTGCCAGTTTCTCGATCAGCCGGCCTTTCTGCACCTGGAATGGAATTTCTGTGACCACGATCTGCCAGGTTCCGCGCCCGAGATCCTCGACATGCCAGCGCGCCCGCATTCGGAAACTGCCCCGGCCCGTCTCATAGGCCTCCAGGATGGCTGCGCGGCTCTCGACGATGACCCCGCCAGTGGGGAAATCAGGACCCGGCATCACGCCCAGCAGGTCTGCCGTGGCGGCCTGCGGTGTTTCGATCAGCATCAGGGCTGCATCAATCACCTCGGCGGCATTGTGCGGCGGGATCGACGTCGCCATGCCCACTGCGATGCCCGAGGCCCCGTTCGCGAGCATGTTGGGATAGCCAGCCGGCAGCACGACCGGCTCCTCGCCAAGCTCGTCATAGGTCGCCCGGAAATCGACCGCATCCTCGTCGAGGCCTTCCAGAAGCAGTTTCGCTGCGTCTGTCATGCGGCTCTCGGTGTAGCGCATGGCGGCGGCATTATCGCCGTCGATATTGCCGAAATTGCCCTGCCCGTCGACCAGCGGGTAGCGCACCGAAAAATCCTGGGCCAGGCGCACCAGCGTGTCATAAATCGCACTGTCACCATGGGGATGGTAATTGCCCATCACCTCGCCGACGATCTTTGCGCATTTGCGATAGGCTCCGTCAGGATCGAGCCTGAGTTCACGCATCGCGTAGAGGATTCGCCTTTGCACCGGTTTCAGCCCGTCGCGCACATCCGGCAGGGCACGCGAGGTGATCGTCGACAGCGCATAGGCGAGATAGCGTTTCGAAAGCGCCTCGCTCATCGGCTCATTGATGATGCGGCCGGATTCATCATCTGTGAGGTCGGACATGCGGTCTCCTTGGCGACTGGCGCGCCGCCAGCTTGCAGCGGGTTTGAACGTTTTCGGTTAACACAAATGCCCTGATGGTTAAGGAAGGGCAAATCAACGCCGCAAAGCCACCTGGAAAATGCCTTGGCTCGTGCCTGCCACTCGCAAGGGAGCGTGGCGCAGGGCGTATTTCACCAGTTCGCAGAAAACCCGCACAAGACCGGCGGCGCCCGGAATCGCGCGGCGAAGATGCAACGCCGCCCGATGGCTGGGCCCGTCTTGATTCGCGTCAGCCCGTGGCCTTCCAGGCCTGCCAGTAGCCGCCCCAGCGTTGCCGCAAGGCTTCCGGCGGCTCGCTGAACAGGAAGCTGCCCGCTTGCAGTGCCTCTCCGGCCAGGCGTTGCTGGCGCGCGTCTATCAGACCGCGAAACATGCCACGCGTTTCTGCGTCATCAATGACGTCGCCGTTTTCGAGAAGGTCGAGAAAGACGATGAGATCATGGTGATCGCCGAGCAGGCAGGACAGGGCCTCGCCCGCATCGATATGCGCATGCATGAGCGGGGGCCAGGTTGCCTTGAGCAGGCGCGCCTGCAGGCGGTGATATTTTACCCGCTTGCGCCATTCATGCATCGTGTCGCCATTGGGAAGGCTGAGCGCGGCCTTGTATTCCGACCGGGCGCGCGCATAGGTCTGCGCGAGCCCCTTGCCAATCGCGGCATATCCCCTTGCGTCGAGTTTCCAGGTTTCAGCGCGTCGCGCCGCTTTTCCCAACGCCTTTTCGAAGTCTTCAAGGCGGGCGGCAATCTCTTTCTCGTCGATCCTCGCGCGGCGCGCTTCGAGCCGCTCGCGAACCTGAGCGACAAGCCGGACATCGACCTGCCCCCTGAAACGCCCGGCAAGGCGGTCAAATGCTTCAATCAGCGCGCTGGTATCGCGTATCGATGACAAGGGCCGCGCCATGTCCCGCAATGCCGCATTCTCGCGTTTATAGCTGCGCAAGGCCGGACGCAAAAGCCGCACAAGCGCCCGCACCTTCTTGCAGCGCTTGCGCAACTGGTGAACCGTGCTGTGTGCGCCGAGCCTGTGGCTGTGCAACTCGCCGCGCGCCGCCTCGAACTGGCCAAGCGCAATGCGGCGAAGACCAGCCTCAACCGTACGATCGTCTGATCGAAAGGCATAGGACATGACTTCTGGCTCCCTTCCGGGCTCGCAGCGTCGGACGGGCCCCGGCGGCGACGTCCCTGCAAGGCGGCTACCTGCCTTCGAAATGCGGGGTGCGCTTTTCCAGGATCGCCTCGACACCTTCCATATGATCCTGCGTGAAATGCATCAGCGCCTGTCCGGCCGCTGACATTTCCATGATCGTGTCATAGCTGGCCGTCGCGCCGTGGCGCATCAGCGTCTTGGCCAGACGCAGGGCCTGCGGCGGCTGGCCGGCCATGCGATCTGCCAGAGCCATCGCCTCATCCATCAGCGTCTCACCCGGTACCTTGCGCGAAACCAGGCCCCATTCGGCAGCCGTGGCCGCATCGATCACGTCGCCAGTGAACAACAGTTCGGCAGCGCGCGAACTGCCGATGATGCGCGGCAGCAACCAGGCCCCGCCATCGCCGGGAATGAGGCCAAGCTTGAGGAAGGTGACGCCAAACTTTGCGCGGTCCGAGGCAATCCGCACATCAGCCATGCAGGCGACATCGCAGCCCAGCCCGATTGCCGCGCCATTCACCGCCGCGATCAGCGGTGTTTCCAGATTGTAGAGAGACTTGACGATCAGGTGGATATTGCGGCGATAGCCATTGCGCACGCTGTCAGGGCTGCCGCCAAAGGCTCCGGACTTCTCCTTCATCGCCTTGACATCGCCGCCGGCGGAAAATGCCTTTCCGGCACCGGTGAGGACTGTGACCCGGATCTCCGGATCGGCTTCGATCTCACCGCACAGGTGCTGGAAATGTCCGCCATCGCCATCCTGGCCGAGAGGGTTCATTTTCTCGGGTCGGTTGATCGTCAGAATGGCGATGGAACCGCGCTTTTCGAGCAGGACGGGGTCAGTCATGGCGTCACCTTTCTTGCGACTCAGTATGGCAACAATGGCCTATGAACCAACAATCACCGAGGCAATCCGCATCCGTCATTGAGCAAGTCGTCAGCTGTGTCCTTGCTCATGACCGTGCCCGGGTCGGAAAACTTCGCTCCGAACGCATGCCACCCGGCCAGCTTCCCGTCTCATGTCCGGATGGGCGCCGCGCTATTGCGCAGCGACCGGCATTTCCGCCGCTGACAGTTCGGTATAGCGCTTGAGATGGTGATCCACATCGCCAAACTCATGATCGATCATGGTCATGCGCTTGAAATAGTGCCCGACGGCCAGTTCATCAGTCATGCCCATGCCGCCATGGATCTGGATCGCCGACTGGCCGACAAAACGACCGGCCTGGCCGATGCGCACCTTGGCTGCAGATGCGGCCTTCTTGCGTTCGGTTTCCGGTTCCGACAGCTTGAGCGTCGCCATATAGGTCATCGAGATCGACTGCTCATGCTCCATGAACATGTCCACCATGCGATGCTGCAGCACCTGGAACTTGCCGATCGGCGTTCCGAACTGTTTCCTTTGCTGGGAATAGTCGACCGTCATCTTGTGAGCCACGCCCATCGTCCCGCAGGCTTCCGCGCAAAGAGCGGCCGTGGCCTCGTCGGCGACCTGTTCGATTATCGGCAAAGCGCCATCAAGCGTTCCGACAAGGGCATTGCCGGGAACCTGCACGTTTTCGAAATGCACTTCGGACGCGCGCCGCCCGTCAATCGTCGGATAATCGCGCGTGACAACGCCGTCAGCGTCCTTCTCGACGATGAACAGGGAAATGCCCTCACGATCACGCCGGCCACCAGCCGTGCGCACCGACACCAGCAGATGGCTTGCCCAGGGAGCGCCGATCACCACGCCCTTGTGTCCGTTCAGCGTGAAGCCGTCGCCCGATTTCGACGCGGTGGTTTCCAGGTCTGCGAGATTGTAGCGCCCGCGCGGCTCGCCATGGGCGAATGCGAACACCATTTCTCCCGACATGATGCCGGCGAGATATTCCTGCTTCTGCGCTTCGCTGCCGGCATGTTTCAGCGCGCCGCCAGCGCAGATCACCGACGGCACATAGGGTTCGATCACGAGCCCCTTGCCGAATTCCTCCATGACGACCATCGCGTCAATCGGTCCGCCACCAAGCCCGCCATCCTCTTCACTGAACGGGGCGGCAAGCAGGCCAAGCTCGGCAAACTGCGCCCACATCTGCGGGCGCCAGCCTGCATCGGAATTCACCACACCGCGCCGGGTGTCGAAATCATACTGTTCGCGGATCAGCCGTGCGAGGCTGTCGCGGATCATGGTCTGTTCTTCGCTGAAATTGAAGTCCATCTGGTTCCTCCCGATGGCCCCACGCGGGCCGCTTTTTTCACATCTCATACCGAACCGGCCATGCAGGCAAACCGCACGGCCGGATCAGCCAGCAATTCCGCGCTCTACAGCCCGAGTATCATCTTGGAGATGATATTACGCTGGATCTCGTTTGAGCCGCCATAGATGGACGTCTTGCGCATGTTGAAATATGTCGGCGCGGCGCCGTGGGCATAGTCAGGACCGATCGGATATTCATTCGACCGGTCCGCCGGAAACCCGCGCGAATAGGGCGCGGCATAGTTGCCGACCGCTTCCATGGTCAGTTCTGTCAGCCGCTGCTGGATTTCTGTGCCCTTGACCTTCAGGATCGAGCTCTCTGGCCCGGGCCCCTTGCCCTGCGCCTCGCCGGCGAGCGTGCGCAGTTCGGTAAATTCCAGCGCCGAAAGGTCGATCTCCAGCTGACTGACCTTGCGAGCAAAATCATGGTCCTCGATCAGTGGCCTGTCGGCAAGCAATTCGGTAGACGCGATCTGCTTGAGCCTTTCCACACCGCGCTTGGAGCGCGCGACCCCGGCGATCCCGGAGCGCTCGTGCGCCAGCAGGAATTTCGCATAGGTCCAGCCCTTGTTCTCCTCACCAACACGGTTCTCGACCGGCACGCGCACATCAGTCAGCCAAGTCTCGTTGACCTCATGGCTGCCATCAATGGTGATGATCGGCCTCACTTCGATGCCAGGCGTGTTCATGTCGATCAGGAGGAAGGAAATGCCCTGCTGCGGCTTGTCTGCGTCCGGATCGGTGCGCACCAGGAAAAAGCCCCAGTCGGCATGCTGGGCAAGCGTCGTCCATGTCTTCTGGCCATTGACGATATAGTGGTCGCCGTCTCGCACCGCGGTGGTTTTCAGGGAGGCGAGATCGGAGCCAGCGCCGGGTTCGGAATAACCCTGGCACCACCACACATCGCCGCTGCGGATACCGGGAAGATGTTGCGCCTTCTGTTCATCATTGCCGAAGGTGTAGATCACCGGGCCGACCATGTTCACGCCAAAGGGTAGCGGCATGATCGTGTCCGCGCGGGCATTTTCTTCCGACCAGATAT
>CAYXQV010000035.1:0-15455 GCA_964467505.1 uncultured Hyphomonadaceae bacterium
ACCTGCTCCTTGAACTGGTCATTGAGCGTCTTTAGCGCGAGTCCGGCATTGGTCAGTTCAAGACTTGCCGATTTCGAACACAGCGTGTTCGCCTCGCGTCCGATTTCCTGGCTCAGGAAGTCAAGCTTGCGCCCCATCGGGCTGGCGCCGGCAATCAGCGCTGCGGCATGATCGAAATGCGCGCCAAGCCGGTCGAGTTCTTCACGCACATCAGCCCGGGAGGCGAGCAGTGCCGCTTCAGCTTCCAGCCGGCCCTCGGCCAGCCCTTCCAGGCCGCCCAGTTCGGCCAGCCGCTCGACCAGCCGCGCCCTGAGATCGACCGGCGCAGACTGCGCCGCCTCCTGGGCCAGTGCGGTGGAACTGCGCATCTCACCGAGCAGACCGGCCAGCACATCGCCAACACTGCGCCCTTCATCGGCCCGTGCCGACTGCAATGCATCGAGCGCGGCCTCCACACCCGAGGACAGGGTCTCGATGACCGGCGCCTGCGCCGCCAGCACCCGCAGGTCCGGCCCGCCGCGCGCGGTCACCACCCCGTTTATCGTCATCAGCGTGGCAAGCGAATGGCGCGAGCCGCGCATACCAAACTGGCCCGGCATCCGCTCGAACACATCGATCAGCTTTTGCAGCGCCGCTTCATTGACCTCGACATTTGGCTGCGAACTGGCCGCGTCGATACGCACCGAAACCTGGAGACTGCCGCGCGAGAAGCGAGATTTCGACGCCTGCCGGATCACCGGTTCCAGCGCGTCAAAGCCGGGCGGGGTGCTCACCCGGACATCGAGGCCCCTGCCATTCACGCTCCTGGCTTCCACCGACCAGTTGCCCCAGTCAGCCGTGCCGTGCGCAGACCCGAAACCGGTCATGGATGAGAGCACGTCCATCAATTGTTCCTTTCCCGCGCGATTTCACCCGCCTCGAAGCGGCGATAGGCGGCGACATTGCGATTGTGCTCGGCCAGTGTCGTGGCAAAGGCATGCCCGCCCGTGCCATCGGCGACGAAGAAGAGATACTCGGTCTGTGGAGGATCGAGCACCGCACGAATCGCGGCGCGGCCCGGATTGCAGATCGCCGTTTCCGGAAGCCCCGGGATCTTGTAAGTGTTCCACGGTGTTTCGCGATCCAGTTCGGAGCGGTAAAGCGTGCGCCGCTCCCCTCGCGAATTGTAGAGCGGCTCGCCCTTCGAGACACCGTAGATCACGGTCGGATCGGATTGCAGCGGGATGCCACGCCTCAGCCGGTTGGTGAAAACGCCGGCAATCAGGTCGATTTCCTCCTGGTTGCCAGCCTCCTTCTCGACAATCGACGCAAGGATGATGGCTTCGCGGCGCGTGGTCACGGGAATATCGCCTGCCCGGCTCTCCCAGAGCCGGTCGAGCAGCTTTTCCCGGGCGTTCTCCATCCTCGCAACCAGTTCGCTGCGCGTCGTGCCGCGCGTGAAAAGATAGGTGTCGGGCAGGAGCGCGCCTTCGCCAGGCGCCGGCTGCGGCAGTGCTCCTACAAGCGTCGCGTCAGCTTCGATGATACGCAGGGCCTGGGCCGTGGTCAGCCCCTCCGGAATGGTGATGCGGTATTGCAACGTCTCGCCATTGACCAGCACCATCAGGATCTGGGCAATGCTGGCCCCGGCCGGCAGCTCGAACTCACCGGCTTTCACATCGGTTTCCACGCCATCGAGGCGCGCTTTCAGACGCATCAGGCGCGCATCGCGGATGAGACCGGCTGCTTCCAGGCGACCTGCCACGCTGACGAGGCTTTCTCCCGAACTGACCAGAAAAACGCTCTCACTTGCCGCGGGGCCTTGCGCACTGACCGCCTTGTCGAACCAGACCCAGCCCGCCGCGGCTGCCCCCATGGCCAGGATGACGAGAAGAAACAGGAATGAGAAAAAGGCTTTCATCGCGGCAGATACGGCTTTCTTGCTTTACGCTGCGGGCAAATGTCGCCTGAATGCGCGCGTGGTTGCCCGTATCTGCCAGACGGGATTGGCCCTAATCAACCGCCTTGAGCACCAGCGAGGCATTGGTCCCGCCAAAGCCGAAACTGTTGGAAACCGCCACACGAACCGGCGCCTTCTTTGCCGTGTTGGGTATGAGGTCGATTTCGGTCTCGACGCTGGGATTGTCCAGGTTGAGCGTCGGCGGCATCACTCCGTCGCGGATTGCCAGCGCGCAGAACGCCGCCTCCGCTGCGCCAGCCGCGCCGAGAAGGTGCCCGACAGCCGACTTTGTCGACGAAAGCGAGAGATTCCGCGAATGGTCCCCGAACAGTTTTTCGACGGCGGCGACCTCGCCTTCATCACCTTTCGGCGTCGAAGTGCCGTGCGCATTGATATAGTCCACCTCGGCAAGGTCGAGGCCGGACCTCTCCATCGCCATCTTCATGGCCCTGTAACCACCCTCGGCGCCTTCGGCCGGCGCCGTGATATGATAGGCATCGCCGGTGAGCCCATACCCGGCCACCTCGGCATAGACCTGCGCGCCGCGCGCCCTGGCATGCTCGTATTCTTCAAGAACAAGGATACCGGCACCCTCACCCATGACAAAGCCGTCCCTGTCGCGGTCATAGGGCCGCGAAGCCTTTTCCGGAGTGTCATTGAAACTGGTGGACATGGCCTTGGCCGAACAGAAGCCGGCAATTCCGAGATGACAGATGACGGCTTCCGACCCACCGGCCAGCATCACGTCCGCATCACCGTCCCTGATCAGGCGCGCACTGTCACCGATCGCATGGGCGCCCGTTGCACAGGCGGTCACAACCGCATGGTTTGGTCCCTTGAGCCCATGCCTTATCGACACCTGGCCCGAAGCAAGATTGATCAGCGCCGAGGGGATGAAGAAGGGGCTGACCTTTCTCGCGCCCTGCTCATGCAGGGTAACAGAGGTATTGTAGATGGACTGGAGCCCGCCAATGCCCGAACCGATCATCACGCCTGTGCGTTCCTTCTCGGTCTCATCCTTCGGTGTCCAGCCGGAATCGTCCATCGCCTCGTCAGCCGCGGCGATGGCATAAAGGATGAACTCGTCGATCCGGCGGCGTTCCCTGGCAGACACAAACCGGTCGGGATCGAAGGCGTGTTCATCGCCCTCCCCGCCGCCGCGGCCACCGACCCAAGGCACCTGGAAGGCGATCTTGCACGGCACGTCAGATGTGTCGAACAGGTCGATCGGACCGGCGCCCGAACGCCCCTCGACAAGACGCGACCAACTGGCCTCTCGCGAGGCACCAAGTGGCGTGACAAGACCGATTCCTGTTATGACGACGCGGCGCATCATGCCTCCCCGCTCCTTCGAGCCTTCAGGTCCGGTGCCTAGCCGGAAACGTGTTCGCTGATATGCGTGATCGCATCACCCACGGTGCGGATATTTTCCTGCACTTCGTCAGGAATCTCGATGTTGAACTCTTCCTCGAAGGCCATGACCAGTTCGACAAGGTCGAGACTGTCGGCGCCGAGATCATCAATGAAGCTGGCTTCCTTGGTGATCTTGTCATCCTCGACCTCGAGGTTTTCGACAACGATCTTCTTAACACGCTCGAAAACGTCAGACATGAGCTACCTCTCTTGTGGTGTCTGAGAACCGGCTCCTATCAGAACCTTGTCGTCGTGGTTAGCACACAGATATTTGTCGGCACAAGCGCGCAGGCTGACATGATCGCGCCTGCACACAGGTCAGATCATGGCCATGCCGCCATTCACATGCAGGGTCTGCCCGGTCACATAGGCTGCCGCGTCGCTGGCGAGATAGGCGACGGCGGCCGCGATATCACTGCCCTGCCCCAGGCGCCCGGCCGGGATCTGGCCAAGAAGCGAGTCTTTCTGCTTTTCTGGCAACTCGTCTGTCATCGGTGATTCGATGAAGCCCGGCGCGACGCAGTTTGCGGTGATTCCCCGGCTTGCGACTTCCTGAGCGAGCGACTTGGTAAACCCGATCATGCCGGCCTTTGATGCGCAATAATTCGCCTGTCCCGGATTGCCGGTCACACCGACAATCGAGGTGATGGCGATGATGCGACCGTGACGACGCTTCATCATGCCGCGCATGGAGGCGCGCGCGAGCCTGAAATAGGCGCCGAGATTGACATCGAGCACCGCCTGCCAGTCCTCGTCCTTCATTCTCATCAAGAGCCCGTCGCGCGTGATGCCGGCATTGGCGACAAGAATGTCGATCGGGCCGACCGCCGCCTCGGCGCGCGCGACAAGACCATCAACCTGCGCACTGTCCGACAGGTTGCAGGTGACCACCGCTGCTTCGCCGGCAAGCTCGACGCGCACATCCTCCAGCACGTTCTCACGCGTCCCCGACAAGGCGACTTTCGCGCCTGCCGACGAGAGCGCTCTTGCGATCTCGCGCCCGATTCCGCCCGACGCCCCGGTCACCAGCGCCGTTCGCCCTTCCAGACTGAACATTTTCATGTCTCCCTCGATCATTCGGTTTCGCGCAGCGCCGCAGCGAAAGCGGCAAGCTCGTCAGGGGTGGCGAGCGGGTGGCCCTGCAGCGCCTTCACATTGCGCCGGTTCATCACGCTGAGCACCTTTCCGGGTCCGGCCTCCGCCGTGGATGCAATGCCATTTTCAGCCATCCATGCCACGCTCTCGCGCCAGCGCACACGGCCGGTCACCTGGCTGACAAGATGGGCGCGGATGTCATCGGGCGCACTGCTTGGACGGGCTGTCACATTGACCACGACCGGAACGGTGGGCGGCGCGATTGTCGTCCCGGCCAGCGCCGCGGCCATGGCCTCGCCGGCCGGCTGCATCAGCGGGCAGTGAAAGGGCGCCGAAACCGCCAGCGCGACGGCCTTCTTGACGCCCGCAGCGCGTGCCTGCGCGCAAGCCGCATCGACCGCCGCCTTCGTGCCCGAAATCACCAGCTGCCCCGGTGCATTGTCATTGGCAATCTCGCAGATCCCCCCGGTTTGTCGACCAGCTGCGCATGCCGCCTCGGCCTGGGGCATGTCGGCGCCCAGAAGCGCGGCCATGGCCCCCTCGCGTTCAGGCACCGCAGCCTGCATGGCCTCGCCGCGACGCCGCAGGAGCCGGGCTGTGTCTGCCAGACTGAGGCTGCCAGCGGCACAAAGCGCCGAATATTCCCCGAGCGAATGGCCCGCGACATATTTCGCCGCGCCCACTGCAATGCCGAATTCGGCCTCAAGCGCCCGCATCACAGCAATACTGACGGCCATCAGCGCCGGTTGGGTATTGGCCGTGCGCGTGAGAGCGTCTTCAGGTCCGCTCCAGATGACCTGCGACAGGTTTTCGCCAAGCGCCGCATCCACTTCCTCGAAAACCGCCCGCGCCGCAGGAAATGCATCGGCCAGTTCGCGGCCCATTCCGACGGCCTGGCTGCCCTGGCCGGGAAAGATGAAAGCGAGATCCGACATCGGTGCCTCCTGACTGAATCGATGCTTTGCACTTACCCAGCGCACATGGCGCATGCAAGCGACTTGATTTGCGATGCGGTTTCATGTTTTACACGCGCTCTTGAACAGGGTGCGCGGCCTCGGCCCGGGATTTCCTTCCCGGTAACCGGGGGCCATCGCTGATGGGGTCTCCCGCCCCGCTGGCGCCGCGACCCGCAATCGGGAACGGAGAACATGCCCTATTACGAGCACGTGGTCATCACGCGACCAGACATTGCACCTGCCCAGGTGGAAACACTTACCGAAGAATTTGCCCAGTTCCTTCGCGACAAGGGGGCCAAGGTTCCCAAGACCGAATATTGGGGCCTGCGCAACCTGTCCTATCCGATCCAGAAGCAGCGCAAGGGCCACTACTCGCTGCTGAATGTCGACGGCCCTGCCGGTGCCATCCAGGAGATCGAGCGGCGCCACCGCATTTCCGACGACGTGATGCGCTACCTGACCGTGCGCGTCGACGAACTTGACGAAACACCTTCGCCGGTGCTCTCGCGCAAGGATCGCGGCGAGAAGCGCAAGGAATAGGAGAGCGAAGATGGCCAGCAAGACAAATACCGGAATGAACATCACCAACCTGCCTGCCCGCCGCCCCTTTGGCCGGCGTCGCAAGGTTGACCCGTTTTCCGGTTCGAAAGCCCCGAAGATCGACTACAAGGACGTCAAGCTGCTGCAGCGCTACATTTCCGAAAAGGGAAAGATCGTTCCCTCGCGGATTACTGCGGTCAACATCAAGAACCAGCGAAAGCTTGCCCGCGCCATCAAGCGCGCGCGCATCCTCTCTCTGCTTCCCTTCAGCGTGAAATAGGAGCGCAACATGCAGGTGATCCTTCTTGAGCGTGTGGAAAAGCTTGGCACCATCGGCGACGAGGTGAATGTAAAGAACGGCTATGCGCGCAATTTCCTGTTTCCGCAGGGCAAGGCGCTGCTCGCCAATGGCGCAAATCGCGCGCGGTTCGAGGCCGAGCGCGACCTGATCGAAAAGCGCAATGCCGACGCGCGCGAATCAGCGGCCCAGGAAGGCCAGGGCCTTGACGGAGAGAACTTCATCCTCATCCGCGCGGCAGGCGAAAGCGGACAGCTTTACGGCTCGGTGCAGGCACGCGACATTTCCGAGGCGGCACGCGATTCCGGTCACAAGGTGGCGCGCAGCCAGGTCCGGCTCGACCAGCCCATAAAGTCGATCGGCATTCACGACGTGCAGATCCGCCTGCACGCCGAGGTCTCCGTCACGATCCATGTCAATATTGCGCGTTCGCCCGACGAGGCCGAACGCCAGGCAAGTGGCGAGGATATTCTCGAAACGCTGCAGGCCGAACAGCGCGACGCCGATGAGGAACGTGCCGGCGAAATGGCAGAGGCACAGGCGGAAATGGCCGACCAGATGGCTCCTGACGGCGACGACGTCTGATCGAATTTCACCCTGATGGCAGGAATTGGAAGGCGGCGGGCCACTGGTGGGCCACGCCGCCTTTTTTTCAGCCGCGCACCGGTCGGCGCTGAACGCCAGTCATGCTATGAACGACCAGAGTCGTCCGGAGCAACAGATGACATTTTCTGAAGCCATCGCCAGCCAGCCACAATGGATAATGGTCTGGGTGTATTTCATGATGGGCGTATTCGCGCTGTCGACTCTTGTCCTGGCCGCCTCGAAAACGACCCGGCTGGCGGCACTCTTCGCCGCCCTCGCCTTCATCTTCGGGGCCGTCCTGCTCAACCTGATATATGAACGGATGGGTTATGTCCGCCTGCTTGGCCTGCCACACCTGATCTTCTGGACGCCGCTTGCGGTCTATCTCTGGACACGCCTTCGCAGTGGCACGGTGACCGGCATCTTCCGAATCACCATGATCGTGCTTCTTGCGACAATCACGGTGTCGCTGGCCTTCGATCTTGCCGACGTGGCGCGCTATCTGGCAGGCGAGCGCACGCCGGCGATCCTGCCGGCGCGATAAGCCGGTAGAATCAGCTTGTGGAAGTTTCCGCTTCTTCAGTGAACAGATGAAAGTCAAGTCGCGAAAAGATGCCAAATGCGGCGTAACCTGCCTGTCATGCCCAAAGATCATGACGCACACACTCAGCCCCGCCTCGAGGACGCCCCGCACAATCTTGCAGCCGAGGCTGCACTGCTTGGCGCCATTCTCTATGACAACAATGTCTATCAGCGCGTCAGCGAGACGCTGCGCGCGGATGATTTCTATGCCCCGGCACACCGCGAGATCTATGCGGTGGCCCAGCAGATGATCGACAATAGCCGCGTCGCCGACGGCGTCACGCTGCGTGAGCATTTCGAAAAGAATGACCAGCTCGCCGAGATCGGCGGCGCGGTCTATCTTGCCGAATTGCTCGAAAGCGCCGCCTTCGGGCCGGAAGTGACCGACTATGCAAGGATCATCCACGATCTCGCCGCCCGCCGCGAACTTGTCGGCATCGGGACAGGCATTCGCTCGCGCGCACTCAATCCGGAACGCGACCAGTCGGGCCAGCATCTGATCGAGCTTGCCGAGAAGGAGCTCTTCGCCCTCGCTGAGCGCGGTTCGGCCGAACGCGGATTTTCCGATTTCGCCTCCGCCGCCCAGCAATCGGTCCTGATGGCCGAGGCGGCCCTGAAACGCGATGGCAAGATCGCCGGCATCTCGACAGGCCTTGACGATCTCGACCACAAGATGGGCGGGCTGCACAATTCCGACCTTGTCATCCTTGCGGGCCGCCCTTCCATGGGCAAGACGTCGCTGGCGACCAATATCGCCTTCAACGCCGCTTATGCCTGCAAGCGCGAAACGCAGGAAGACGGCTCGAAGAAGACCGTCGAGGGCGCCGTGGTGGCCTTCTTCTCCCTGGAAATGTCGGCTGAACAGCTCGCCACCCGCGTGATCGCCGAGCGCACCGGCATCAGTTCTCACAAATTCCGCTCCGGCGAACTCGACATGAAGGATTTCAACCAGATACGCGATGCGGTCGCCGAACTTCAGAACCTGCCCATATATATCGATGATACGGGCGGACTTTCGATCAACCAGCTCGCTGCACGCGCCCGGCGCCTGCATCGCACCCACGGGCTTGACCTGATCGTGATTGACTATCTCCAGCTGATCACCTCGTCGGGTGGCAAGTCGAGCGAAAACCGGGTCCAGGAACTGACCCAGATCACCATGGCACTGAAGGCGCTGGCCAAGGACCTGCATGTCCCGGTCATCGCCCTGTCGCAGCTCTCGCGCCAGGTCGAGCAACGCGAAGACAAGCGCCCGCAACTATCAGACCTTCGCGAATCCGGCTCGATCGAGCAGGATGCCGATGCGGTGCTGTTCGTCTATCGCGAGTCCTATTATCTTGAGCGCTCCGAGCCGCAATCAGACCCGGATGATCCCAATTCCAGCGAGAAATGGGCGCGCTGGCGCGAACGGATGGACCAGGTCTATGGCACGGCCGAAATCATACTCGGCAAACAGCGCCATGGTCCCATCGGCCGGGTGATGCTGGCCTTCGATGCCAATGTGACGCGGTTTGGCAATCTCGAACGGTCGATTCCCGACGAATTCAGCTGACCGCCCCGGCGGCACCTACAAGAGCAGGATCGACCAGACCAGCGCGGAATAGAGCGCCAACAGCACCGCTGCGCGCACAAGGGCCGAGCGTGCGAAAGGCCGCAGGTCATCCCATGTCGTCTCGCGCGCGATTGCGGAAACCTCCTGCGCAATCTCGCGTGACACCTCATCGCGCTTGCGTCCGGCAAGGCGCATCACGAGGCCGTCACGCCAGGTGTGCTCACGCCCGCCAGCTTCGCTGAGAACCTCCTCGAAGACCTGCGCGGCAATGGTCTCGCCAAGCGCGACCTTCGGCCGCCAGCCATGCCGGCGCAGCTGCGCGAGAACCCGTCGCACAGTCGGCAGGCTGGCCCACGCATCACGCAGCAGGAACATGGCCAGCATCACCGAAAGCGCAACCACATAGGCACGGTCGGGAAACCAGCCGGCCAGTTGCCCACCCCAGACCGATACCAGCAGCGCAGCCTTGAGCGCGGTGACACGTGCAAATGCGCGGAACCGGTCGGCAAGGTAAGTCTCGCCGCGCTCGCGGATTCGCAAGCGTGCCTCCTGCGCGGCGGCCTCGATGGCAGAATGCTTGCGCCGTTCGACCTGGCCGGACAGATAGGCACGCCCGGCTGCCGCGCCCGAAACGAGTGCGGAAACGGCGAGCAGCACGCCTCTCAACATGTCACGGCCCGCCGTCTGCGGACCAGTGTCGCCGATCGGATAAGATAACTGGCCTCACCGAGTGCAGCCGGCCCTCGCCGTGAGAGGCAAGCGCGAATGCGTGCCGGCGCTGGCCACCGCGCGCCATGCAGGCAACTTGCGACTGCAGGGCGCGCGGTGGGTGCGTCAGCTGACCGCATCAGCGGTGTCGTCTTCCTCATCGCTGCTTGAGGATTTTCCCGGCTTGCCTTCCTTGTATTTGAAGGACAGCTTTTCGGGATCCTTCTTGTCGATATCGACGCGCACATCACCGCCATTGGTGAGCTTGCCGAACAGCAGTTCTTCCGCCATCGGCTTCTTCACATATTCCTGGATCACTCGGGCCAGGGGGCGCGCGCCCATCTCGGGATCGAAGCCACGCTGGGCCAGCCAGTCACGCGCCTTGGGCGTCAGTGACACGGTGACATTGCGGTCGGCAAGCTGGATTTCGAGCTGCAGGATGAATTTCTCCACCACCAGCGAGATGATTTCCGGCGTGAGACCTCCAAACCGGATCGTGGAATCGAGCCGGTTGCGGAACTCCGGGGTGAACAGGCGTTTGAGCGCCTCGTCCTGCTCGTCCGCCTTCTTGCCGGCCCCGAAGCCGATGGCATTCTTCGCGGCATCGGAGGCGCCGGCATTGGTCGTCATGATCAGGATCACATTGCGGAAATCGACCTTGCGGCCATTCGCATCGGTCAGCGCGCCATTGTCCATCACCTGAAGCAGGATATTGAACAGGTCCTCATGGGCCTTCTCGATCTCGTCGAGCAGGAGAACACAGTGGGGGTGCTGGTCGACACCGTCGGTCAGCAGGCCGCCCTGATCATAGCCGACATAGCCCGGAGGCGCACCAATCAGCCGCGAAACCGTATGGCGCTCCATATATTCCGACATGTCGAAGCGCAGCATCTCCACGCCAAGCACAGAGGACAGCTGCTTGGCCACCTCGGTCTTGCCGACGCCTGTCGGGCCGGTGAAGAGGTAACAGCCAATCGGCTTGTCTGGCTCGCGAAGACCCGCGCGCGCCATCTTGATCGAGGCTGAAAGCGCCTCGATGGCCTCATCCTGGCCGAACACCACGCGCTTCAGGTCACTGTCGAGATTCTTCAGCAGCGAGGCATCGTTCTTGGAAACCTGTTTGGGGGGGATGCGGGCAATCTTGGCGACGATTGCCTCGACCTCTCTTGCGCCCACCACCTTGCTGCGTTTGCCTTCCGGCTTCAGCCACTGGGCGGCACCCGCTTCGTCGATCACATCGATCGCCTTGTCGGGCAGCTTTCGGTCAGTGATGAAACGGTCCGCCAGTTCCACGGCCGAGCGGATCGCCTCATTGGTGTAGCGCAGGCCGTGGAATTCCTCGAATTTCGATTTCAGTCCCATCAGGATCTTGATCGCGTCGGGCACGGTGGGTTCGACCACATCGATCTTGCGGAAGCGGCGCGACAGAGCGCGGTCCTTCTCGAAATGCTGCTTGTATTCCTTGAAGGTCGTGCTTCCCATGCAGCGCAGGTCGCCCGACTGCAAGGCCGGCTTGAGCAGGTTCGACGCATCCATCGCGCCGCCCGAGGTCGCCCCGGCACCGATGACTGTATGGATCTCGTCGATGAAGAGGATCCCCTTTTCCAGCCCCTCCATTTCCTTCATCACCGATTTCAGCCGCTCTTCGAAATCGCCGCGATAGCGCGTCCCGGCGAGAAGTGCGCCCATGTCGAGGGAATAGATCACCGCGTCATCAAGGATTTCCGGCACCTCATTCTCGACGATCTTTCGCGCAAGCCCCTCGGCGATCGCGGTCTTGCCGACACCGGGATCGCCGACAAGGATCGGATTGTTCTTGTTGCGACGACAGAGAATCTCGATGCAGCGTTCGATTTCCATGTCGCGCCCGATCAGCGGATCGATCTTGCCGGCCCGGGCCTTGTCATTGAGGTTGACGCAGTAGGCTTCAAGCGCCTCAAGGCCCTGTTTCACATTGCCGTCCTCGTTGGTTTCCGCCCCGCGAGGTGTCGAAGGGCGCGAGGCGCCGGGCCGCTTGGCCACACCATGCGAGACGAAATTCACTGCATCATAGCGCGTCATGTCCTGCTCCTGCAGGAAGAAGGCAGCGTGGCTCTCGCGCTCTGAGAAAATCGAGATCAGCACATTGGCGCCGGTCACTTCGTCGCGCCCGGAGCTTTCCACATGCAGGATTGCACGCTGCACGACCCGCTGGAAGGCGGCTGTCGGCTGCACACGCCCTTCGGAGTCCTCCGCGATCAGGCTGGACAGGTCCTCATCGAGATAATCTGTCAGTTCGTGGCGCAACCGGTCGAGTTCCACCTTGCAGGCGGTCATCACTTCGGCGGCCTCATCATCCTCGATCAGGGCGAGCAGGAGATGTTCGAGCGTGGCATACTCATGGTCGCGTTCTGCAGCGAGGTTGAGGGCACGCTCCAGGGCGGTTTCGAGTGAGGGGGTCAGGCTGGGCAAATCACTATTCCTCTAATCGTCTTTTTCCATCACACACTGGAGCGGATGTTCGTTGCGCTGGGCCATGTCGAGCACTTGCGCCACTTTCGTCTCCGCCACTTCATATGTGTACACCCCGCACAACCCCACACCCTTCTGATGCACATGTAACATGATCCGGGTGGCTTCCTCCCGGTTCTTGTTGAAGAACCGTTCGAGAATGAAAACGACAAACTCCATGGGTGTATAGTCGTCATTGAGCAGCATGACACGATACAGCGACGGGCGCTTGGTTTTTGCGCGGGTGCGGGTGGCAACGCCGGCATTGCGGTCACCATCGACCGACCCGCCATCCGGGCTGTCGTCGCTGTTCATGGTGAACGGAAATCGTATCTCTTGCATGACTGACTAGATAGGCCCTCTTGCTCAGGAAGGAAGCCTGACCATGGAGCCCGACAGATTCAAGGCCGGATTTGGCCTGCGGTGTGTTTTTTTTACCGTTGCAGTCGATCCAACAGGGCTTTTACCCGCCGGCCATTGGTGCCCAGGTCATGGTAGCCGACCCGGCTGCGCGAATAGATCACCAGTTGCGCTCCGTGCCCGTCAGGCCCGGAAAGCACGCGCGCATCAATGTCGTCCCTGAAGCGCAACAGCCCGGTGACTGCGACGAAGCGCAGCGCAAGCTGGTCGTCATCATGCAGCAGCTCCCTCCAGCGCGCATTGGCCGCGACGAGGCCGCAAAATTTCACGAACAATGATCCTGGCGCAATCGTGAAGACGGGAGACACGGCGTCCGGCTTTTCGTTATGACAAAACCGCTCGGGCGCGAGAAGAAACGTATTCGGCGTTTGCGGCCGTCTGAGTGACGCAAGATCGGGGAACTCTGACATCTGATATGATCCCCGAATACCTGCTTGCGGGACACTCAAGGAAAAAGCCGGCCTCAATCAGAGGCCGGCTTTCCCACGATTACAAACTCTACTTCAGGCAGCTTACTTCGTTGCCTGGAATTTTTCAACCATTTGTCCGGCATGGGCGTTGAGCGGCTGGGAAGCTTCGCGCATCGTCTCGGCCATCAGGCTCGCGATCGACGACATCTGGGTCATGTACGCATCAAGCGCAGACTTGGCGAAGCTCGACTGGAGTTCGACGGCTTCGTGCACTGACTTGGCGCCGGCAACGGTCTTGCTGGCTTCGACCGACTGGCTCATCGCATCCTGCATGTAGGCGACGGTCTTGGTGTTGGCTTCCTGGGCGCCTTTCGCTGTGGCGCGGGCGGCCTCGGCACAGGCTTCGAAGCCATTGCGCGAAAGCTCGGTCATGTTGCCAGCCATGGACATGAAACGATCCATGTTTGCGCGCACGGTGTCACTCGACATCGCGCTGTCAGTGTTGAACATCGCGAAAGGGTTCGGGGTCTGTGTGTTCTTGGCCATCTTGTTACGTCCTTGGTCTGGTCTGGTGTCGGTGCCGGTCAGGTGTCTTCCCGGCAGGTGATGGAGCGTAGATAGCACGCCTTCTTCGCAATTGCAAGAAAAATTGTGCAGCGCACCATCACCAGTGAATGCAAGTAATTGTGAGTTTGTTGTAACCTCACGGCATGTCTTAACGACTGGTCAACGCAATGCGCCGACTTTATGGTCAATCATGGCGGAGGGGTCATGACGGCGGTCGAATTCGGCGACGAGGAGCGGTGCATGACATACGAGCGAATGGCACGGTGGGCGATCACGGGAGTTGCGGTCGCAACGCTCGCATGCAGCATACCGAGTGCCAGTGCCAGCCCCGAAAAATATGCGTCCATCGTCGTGGATGCGCAAAGCGATACTGTCTTGCATGCTCGTCATGCCGATGCCCTGCGTTACCCTGCGTCGCTGACCAAGGTCATGACGATGTATATGCTGTTTGAAGAATTGTCTGCCGGGCGAATATCGCTCAACGACCAGCTCACCGTTTCCAGCACAGCGGCCCGCCAGCCGCCTTCCAATCTCCGTCTCAAGGCGGGCGACACGATCAGCGTGGCCGACGCCATTGATGCGCTTGTGACCAAGTCTGCGAATGATGTGGCCGTTGTTGTCGCCGAACATATCGGTGGCAGCGAGGACCGTTTCTCCGCGCTCATGACGGTCAAGGCGCGCGCACTCGGAATGAACGCAACGTCATTCTACAATGCTTCCGGCCTGCCTGATGATCGCCAGGTGTCCACGGCGCGCGACATGTCACGTCTCGCCAAGGCCGTCCTCGAAAACCACCCGGATTACTATCACCATTTTGCGCTCGACACGTTCCGCTGGGAGGGGCGCACCTATTCCAACCACAACAAGCTGCTCAAAACCGTCGATGGCGTGGACGGGATCAAGACCGGCTATACCCGTGCCTCCGGTTTCAATCTCATGGCCACTTCAGTGCGCGGCGAGCGGCGTATCATCGCCATCATGCTGGGCGGGCGCACATCGGGCGCGCGCAACCGCCATGTGACCGACCTTATCGAAGCTGCTTATGACAGTTTTGAAGGCCCGACGGGAACATCACCGGCGCTGCGTACCAAGATCGCCTTTGAAAATGTCACCGCGCCAATCGATCCGAATGCAGCCGCGCGCCCGACGCTGAATGGCAAGCCGCTGCCTGTCGGCGAGGGCGATACCCAGTAGAAGAACCGGCAATGGTGCGGTGTCATGAGCGCGCGCGGCGATCTGGCCCCTCAACATCGCTGCGAATGCTGTTAAAGCACAAGGTGTCAATCTCAGGGGAGACATTCATGACCCGGACTTTCGCACTTTCCTTCACCAGCGGTCTCGCGCTGCTTCTGGCAGCCTGCGGTGGCAGCGACGCACCCTCCACGCCAGAGGCCGATACAGATGCGCCACAAACTTCCGCCGATCCGGTGAGCGAAACGCCGCAGGCCCCCGACAGGCAAGCTGACACGGCCCCGGAGACATCCGACACGGCCACAAACGCTGCAACTGAACCAACCGAAACGGCCGAAACCACGCCTGCGGAAACCGCACAGCCAACGCCTGCCGACGCGGAGCCGGCCGCAGAAAACCCGTTCGCCTCCCTGCCCGCGCCCTACAACACTGCCGATTTCAACCGTGGCAAGCGCACTTTCCGTCTCTGCCAGTCCTGTCACCTCATCGAGGAAGGCGCGGGCAATCGGGTCGGCCCCAACCTTCACGGCATGTTCGCGCGCAAGGTCGGCGAGCTGGACGGTTTCAACTATTCCAGCGCGCTGGTCGAGGCCGATTTCGACTGGACACCGGAAAAGCTGGACGGGTGGCTAAGCGACCCGCGCGGATTCCTGCCAGGCAACCGCATGAGCTTTGCCGGTGTTCGCAGGCCTGAAGACCGCACCGCGGT